>CAVEYH010000017.1:0-10297 GCA_963620055.1 bacterium
TTTACGGCTTGCATAAGTTGACAAGATATGCAAAAACGGCTAAAATAATAAAAACAATTTATTACGCTAAATTTTTTACATCATATAAAAACTAACTTTCGGAGAGCACAAAACCATGAATTTAACGCGAAAAATTATCGAAAAGCATCTTGTTTCAGGGCAAATGATTGCTGGTGAAGAAATAGCGATCCGCATCGATCAGACACTAACGCAAGATTCGACCGGCACCATGGCATATTTACAGCTTGAAGCGCTCGGTATAGATAAAGTCAAGACTTTACGTTCGGTAGCATATATCGATCACAATACGATCCAGTCCGGCTTTGAGAATGCGGATGACCATGCCTATATTCGTTCGGTAGCGTTAAAACACGGAATTTTCGTGTCAAAACCCGGCAACGGCATTTGCCACCAAGTCAACGTCGAGCGTTTCGGAATCCCCGGTCAAACGCTTGTCGGTTCGGACAGTCATACCCCTACGGGTGGCGGTATAGGCATGCTTGCAATGGGTGCGGGCGGACTTGACGTGGCGGTAGCTATGGGCGGAGGCGCGCTTTACCTATCAATGCCGAAAGTAGTCAACGTAGAGCTTGTCGGCACACTTAACCGCGGTGTCAGTGCAAAGGACGTTATTTTAGAGGTGCTCCGCGTACTATCGGTCAAAGGCGGAGTCGGCAAAGTAATGGAATATACCGGCGAAGGTGTAAAAACACTCACCGTTCCCGAGCGTGCAACCATTGCCAACATGGGTGCGGAATTAGGCGCAACCACGTCTATTTTCCCGTCGGACGAACAGACACTCGCATTCTTAAAGGCGCAGGACAGAGAAAAGGATTTTACCCCGCTTGCCGCAGATCTCGGCTCCGAGTATGACGAACACGTCAAAATCGATCTCGGTACGCTCGTTCCGCTTGCCGCTTGTCCGCACTCTCCGGACAATGTGAAAAAGGTTTCCGAACTTAGCGACATTAAAGTCGATCAAGTATGTATCGGCAGTTGTACGAATTCGTCTTATCGCGACATGATGCGTGTGGCGGCAATTCTAAAGGGTAAGCGCGTACATCCGGACGTAAGCCTTACAATCAGCCCCGGATCTCGCCAAGTTTTCGCGATGATCGCGGAGAACGGCGCATTGGCAGATATGATCAATGCTGGAGCAAGGGTGCTTGAATGTGCTTGCGGACCGTGCATAGGCATGGGGCAATCTCCGAAGAATAACGCGATTTCCGTGCGCACGTTCAATCGCAACTTTTACGCACGTAGCGGAACAAAGACCGCTTCCGTGTACCTAGTTTCACCCGAAACGGCGGCTTATACCGCACTAAAAGGCTACATTGCCGACCCGAGTATAGAGGACGTGCCGAACGTCGATATGCCCGAAAAATTCGAAGTAAACGACAATCTAATTCTCGATCCGAAAGATTTTAAGGACATTACGATCGAGCGTGGACCAAATATAAAGCCGTTTCCGCAAGGCAAACCGCTTCCCGCGGAAGTCATAGGCAAAGTTTTACTCGTTGCCGAAGACAATATCACAACCGATCACATTATGCCGTCCAACTCGAAACTGCTTCCGTACCGTTCAAACATTCCGTACTTGTCGGATCATTGTATGGAGCCGGTCGATCCGGAATTTCCGAAGCGTGCGAGAGAGAATAACGGCGGATTTATCGTAGCCGGGTCTAATTACGGACAAGGCTCGTCGCGTGAGCATGCCGCACTTGTGCCGTTATACCTAGGCATAAAAGGTGTAATTGCAAAATCGTTTGCGCGAATTCACCGCGACAACTTAATAAACAACGGCATACTTCCGCTTACTTTTGTTTGTGAAGCCGATTACGACAAGATAGATATGCTTGACGAACTTGTGATAGAGAATGCCGTAGGACAGGTAAACGCAGGCGGCAAGGTCATTGTCAAGAATATCACCAAGAATGAAACTTATGAGTGCGATATGCCGATTACGGCACGTCAGCGCGGATTTATTCTTGCCGGCGGAGTACTCAACAGTCTAAAAGATAAACAATAAGGCACCTACAAAAAGAGGTAATTGAAAAATGGATAAACTCGGTGAAAAAATACTTAACATATTAAAAGACGATGCGCGCACACCGGCTAGCGAGATTGCGAACATGCTAAACGTTGACGAAGAAAAAGTCGCGACGATGATTGCCGACATGGAAAAGAGTGGTGTGATCGTAAAGTACACGGCTGTCGTAAACGACGAAAAGACCGCGCGCGACTTTGTTGAGGCGCTTATCGAAGTCAAAGTTTCGCCCGTAAGAGAAAAGGGTTTTGACGAGATAGCAGAGTACATTTATCAATTTGACGAAGTAAAGAGCGTGTATCTCATGAGCGGAGCGTATGATCTTGCAGTGTTTGTCGAAGGACCTTCGCTTCGTTCGGCTGCAAGATTCGTTTCCGAAAAATTATCTGGTATAGACAAAGTTTTGTCGACTGCAACGCACTTTATACTAAAAAAATACAAGGTTGACGGTGTCGTGTTAGAGAAAAAGGCATCGTCGCGCCTAGTTGTGCAGGCATAGAGGAACAAGAATGGATTACACAAAGCACCTCAATTCTGCGATTGCCGAACTGCCTGCCAGCGGAATACGTCGGTTTTTTGATTTGGCGAGCAACATACCGGATTGCATATCGCTCGGTGTCGGAGAACCGGATTTTGTTACACCATGGGAGATCCGCGATGCCGCAATAAAGTCTATACAGTCAGGTAAAACGCAGTACACTTCGAATGCGGGACTAATGTCGTTACGCGAAGAAATAGCGGAATATCTTTCTACGCGATTCAATGCCGAGTATGATCCCAAAACCGAGATTATAGTCACGATCGGCGCAAGCGAAGCGATAGATCTTGCATTGCGTACACTGGTGACCGCCGGCGACGAAGTATTGATACCGTCACCGAGTTATGTCAGTTATGCGCCAAATACTGTTATGGCGAACGGAGTGCCGATTCCGGTAGAAACCAGCGCAGAAAACGGGTTTGCGCTTACACCGGAGATTTTGGAAAGAGCAATTACACCACGAACGAAAGTACTCATTTTGCCGTACCCGAACAACCCGACGGGCGGTATAATGACCAAGGCACAATTAGAGGCGATTGCACCGATTGTAGAAAAGCATGATCTTTTTGTGATATCCGACGAAATTTACGCCGAGCTTACATACGGCGGAACGCATGCTTCGTTTGCCGCGATAAAAGGCATGAAAGAACGAACCGTGCTTATAAACGGTTTTTCAAAAGCTTTTGCCATGACCGGATGGAGACTAGGCTATTTTTGTGCGCCGACCGTCGTGACAAAAGTTGCATACAAGATTCATCAATACACGATAATGTGCGCTCCCACGGCATCGCAGTTTGCCGGTGAAGCAGCATTGAAGTCGGGGAGAGAAGACGGCTATCGTGCAGTGATCGAAATGCGCGAATCATACGATATACGCCGTAGATTCCTGCTTAAAAAATTTAATGAAATAGGCCTAAAAACATTTGAGCCGAAGGGCGCATTTTATGTTTTCCCGTCTGTGAAAAGTACAGGACTTACCGGTGACGAGTTTGCCGAAGGGCTGTTAAAAGCTAAAAAAGTCGCAGTCGTTCCGGGGTCTGCTTTCGGAGAAAGCGGAAAATATTTTGTCCGTTGCAGTTACGCCACATCGCTTGCCGATCTAAAGACCGCCACATCGCGAATAAAAGAATACGTGGACGAGATCGGCAAAAGCAACTAGTTTTAAGCAACAAAAAATATTTAAACTATGAGGCGAATATAATGGAACTAAAAGGGAAAAAGGTGGTAATCCTCGGAGACAGCATCACCGAGGGTGTAGGAGCGAGCAAACAGGAAAATCGCTATACGGACGTATTTGCACGCATATCCGGAGCAAAAGTATATAACTACGGTATAGGCGGAACGCGAATTGCGCCCCAGCGCGACAACCGCGGAGAAAGATGGGATCGCGATTTTGTGCTTCGTGCGGACGAGACGGAAAAGGACGCCGACGCAGTGGTCATTTTCGGAGGAACGAACGACTTCGGGCACGGAGACGCACCGCTCGGACACTACGGCGACACCACTGTAGACACTTTTTACGGTGCGGTCTATGTGCTTTTCAAGAAGATGATCGAGCGCAATCCACTGGCGCAATTCGTCATCATGACACCTCTTCATCGCATGAGCGAAGACGTGGAGATAAACGAGCGTGGAATAAGATGCGAAAAACTTAAACTTTATGTGGATGCCATCATAGAAGTTGCCGAGTACTTTTCTTTGCCCGTACTTGATTTGTGGGCGAACTCGGGTATTCAACCGCACGTCGACATTATTCGCGAAAAATTATTGCCTGACGGACTGCATCCGTCGGACCTAGGGCATGCGCGCATTGCCGAAAAACTATATAATTTTATGAAAACGCTATAAAGGCGGAATAAAATAAAGTAGTTTTTAGAGTGAGAATTGTGAAAAAATCACGAAAAATCGCATAATTGTATGCGATAGGTTTTGTTTTGACATAAATTTGTTGACAAACCAAAAAAAAGAGCATATAATAATGACGCATAAAAAGGCATATACTTGATTTATAGCATACACATAGAACGCAACCGTCCGAAGTTAATCACTTTCGGGCGGTAAACATATTAAAACGGAAAGTATGTTCGGTTTATGCAAGTATAGATAATTAAACGCGCAAGATCGGCTTTGTGTCGGTGTCGGCGCGTAATTTTATAAGGCAGGTAGGTAAAAATGGCTGTAAAAATTACTGCGGCTAAGCTACAAGAGTTCAAGGATGAACTCAACTACAAGAAAAATGACGGAAGAAAAGAAGTCATTGTCAAGATTCAGGAAGCGCGTGCATTCGGCGATCTTTCCGAAAACTACGAGTACAAGATTGCCAGAGAAGAGCAAGGCAAGCTCGAAGAACGTATTCAGCAACTTGAAGACATTCTTGCACCCGGCAAGTGTGAAGTTTACGAAATAAAGGACCATTACGATCAGGTTGAGCTTGGTTGCACGGTCATTATCGAAGATATAGACACAGAGCGTCGTCAGACGTTGCAGATCGTCGGCATTTACGAATCCGATCCGAATACCGAGCCGAAGAAAATCAGTAACGAATCACCGCTCGGCAAGGCGCTTTTGGGTGCAAAAGTGGACGACGAAGTCGACTTCGAGCATAAGAATAACACGGTAACATACAGAATCGTCGAGATTAAGTAATCACGGCGAGGATTTTGCGTGGCGGAACGGCCTAGCACATAAAACGACTATCGAGGAATATAAAATGAACGACACTACCGAAAAGACGAACACAGAAAATCAGGTTACCGAAGCGGAATACGGCGAACAAGTCGCGGTACGCAGAGAAAAGCTAAAAAATCTTTGCGCGGTCGGTGAAAATCCGTATTCGCAAACCAAGTTTGTTTGCACGGCAACTTCCGCCGACATTTTGGCCGACGTTGCAAGTTACGAAGGCAAGACCGTATCAATCGCGGGCAGAGTGCTTTCTCGCAGAATGATGGGCAAGGCAAGTTTTGCTCACGTTCTCGATGCAAAGGGACAGATCCAAATTTATGTCAAGATCGACAATGTCGGTGCAGAAATCTATGATAAGTGGAAAAAAGCAGACGTCGGTGATATCTTCGGCATAACCGGTAACGTGTTCGTTACGCATAAAGGCGAGGTTTCCGTATCGGCGACTGAAATGACATTGTTGTCAAAATCGCTTTTACCGTTACCCGAGAAGTTCCACGGTCTAAAAGACAACGACCTAAGATATCGTCAAAGATATGTCGACCTTATTGCAAACCCCGAAGTAAAAGACTGTTTCGTGGTACGTGGCAAGATCATCAAGGCTATTCGCGACCTATTGGACGAAAAGGGCTTTGTCGAGGTTGAGACCCCAGTGCTAAATACAATCCCTGGCGGAGCGAACGCAAGACCGTTTGTGACACATCACAACACGCTTGACCTAAACATGTATATGCGTATCGCGCCCGAGCTATACCTAAAACGTCTTATCGTAGGCGGATTCGACAAGGTGTACGAAATCGGCAAAATGTTTAGAAACGAGGGTATGGACGTAAAGCATAACCCAGAGTTTACCATGATGGAGCTATATCAGGCGTACGTCGACTATCACGACATGATGGACATTACCGAAGAAATATATCGTGTAGCATTAAAGGCTGCCGGTAAGGAAGGAAAAATTACTTACCAAGGCACCGAGATTGACATGAGTTTCCCGTGGGAACGTCTACCGATGCTCGAGGCAATCAAACGTTACGTCGGTATCGATTATGACAAGATGACCGCAGAAGAGGCGCTTGTAGCCGCAAAATCCGCAGGTGTCGAGATAGATCCGAAAAAGACGGCTTGGGGCAATATCGTGTATGCGACATTCGATCAGAAAGTCGAAGAAAAGCTTATTCAACCGGTATTTATCACCGATTATCCGGTCGAAGAGAGCCCGCTTACGAAACGTAGCAACGAAGATCCGAGACTTACTTATCGTTTTGAATTCTTTATATTTGCGCGCGAGATGGGCAATGCGTACAGCGAGTTAAACGATCCTATCGATCAGCGTGAACGTTTTGAACGTCAGGTTGCACTTCGCAATAACGGCGACGACGAGGCGCAAATGATGGACGAAGATTATGTTACCGCACTTGAATATGGTCTGCCTCCGACGGGCGGACTCGGTATCGGTATCGACAGAATGATCATGCTTCTTACCGACAGCGCGTCGATCCGCGACGTAATGTTATTCCCCACAATGAAACCGAAAAAGTAAAGCACATTTTAGTTGACGAGAAATATTATAGGGATAACGAATGGATAACAGAGTCACGAAAAATAGAGTTTCGATTCACCTCGAGTACGATTGGTTGATTTACCTGCTAATCATCGCACTGGTGATATTTGCGACGTATATGGTGTTTATGCAGATAAACATCACGCGCGACTTCGAACGAGTCGACGTGTTTTTTGCGTGCTATGCAAATAGCGCAGACGAACTTGATGAAGACTTTTTGACCGATATCCGTTCGGAAGGTGACGACGTTATTCGTGAAGTCAACATTAGCTACAACAGTCCCACGAACGAATATTACTATACGCTACTTACGGCATCCGGGTTCACTTCCGACATTTTGATAATTCCAAAAGCCGATATGGCTCAATATAACTTCTCGTTTGTGGAACTTGACGATTATGTACTCGGAGAGATTTTCGGGGACAATACCGCCCTCCGCGATTCGGTCGACTACTATGAATACACGCCCTCCGACGATGCGGGCGAAGAGGTAAAAGCATATGCCGGTCACAAGTACGGCATACGTGTAGACAATCTAAAGAAGATTAACAGTTCCATCGTCGAAAATTCGGAGTTTATATTTGATCTTAGCAAATATTCCGACAGCTATACCGAAGAAGAATTGGCAGAACACGATACCGAGTTTTATATCGTAATCAACAAAACCAGTACGAAAATAGGCGAGAAAACCAAGAAAGAAAAATATCGTGATCTTACGCAGTCGTATCGTTTTGTCGGTTGGTTTGTCGAGCGTTACGCACAATGAAGAACGAATTACATTCCGCATTCGGTGCGTGCATAGGTATTCCCGAAAAAGAATTTCAGGCGGAGAAAATTGCCGTTTCGTCCGCGTTTTATCGTGACACAATAGAGAATGCGTCATCGGCATTTGACGATTTTATGTTATTTTGCATGCCGGGGCACAAGGGGAAACTTGATCGTTTAGATCAAAGCGAGCACGACGAAGATTGTCTGTTCCCCGCATCGGCGATAACCCGAGCCGAAGAAAAAGCCGCCGAGCATTACGGAGTAAAAAAGGCACGGTTTTTGGTATGTGGCGCAAGTATGGGCATAAAGGCGGCATTTCTCTCGGTAAAATGCGATGTCGTTGCGCCGGAATTTACGCACCGTTCGGCGATGCTTGGCGCAAGTCTTGCCGGCAAAAAATTGATTACGTTTTACACGGGTGAAAGCGACGGCTTACCGAATGTGCCGAGCCCTAGCGACTACGAAAAAGCATTTAACGATTATCCCTTATGCGGTGCGGCGCTCGTTACTTCACCGGATTATTTTGGGAGAACGGCAGACGTAGAGGGAATAATAGCCGTATGTGACAAGCACAACAAACTGCTTATAGTCGATGCCGCACACGGAGCGCATTTTGCATCACGCAAGGACCTATTCCCGCGTGGCGGAGAAAGGTATGCGGATTTTGCGGTGCTGTCGGCGCACAAGACGTTGAGAGCAATGACGCAGAGTGCGATAGGCGTCGTAAACAACGAAAATTATTTTACGGCTTATGACGAGGCAATCGACCTTATAGGCACGACAAGTCCGTCGTACAGACTGTTGGCTTCACTCGAAAACGCAGTCGAATTTGAGGAAGCGCATTGCGGAGATTATGACGAAATCGTTTTAGCTTGCAAGAATTTTAGGTCGCGCATAAAATGTCTTAACTCCGACGATCCGTTGAGACCGGTTGTAAATTGCGGAGCGTACGGCACCACCGGCGAGCGATTTTACTATGAGTGCGTAAAGCATAAAATCATGCCCGAAACGTTTTTTGGAAATTATTGTGTGTTCATTGTCACGTTGTCGGACACGCAAAAAGACGTGCAAAATCTTACGGACGTTGCCGAGCAAATACTTTTAAGGAAATAGGAAAACGATATGAGCGGAAAATTCGTTACGATAGAAGGCTGTGAAGGTGTAGGGAAGTCTACGCTTGTCGCGGGATTAAAACATTATTTTGAGGACAACGGAATAGATGCGGTTTTTACGCGCGAACCGGGCGGAACTCCGGTTGCCGAAAAGATTCGCGGGCTTATTTTGGACGCATCGAACAACGAGACCACGCCCATGACCGAGTTGCTGTTATATGCGGCGGCGCGAGCTCAGCATACCGAAGAAATGATCATTCCCGCTGTGAAAGAAGGCAAGATAGTCGTGTGCGATCGCTATTCCGATTCAACGCTTGCGTATCAGCATTATGCCAGAGGTTTAAGCGAGGACGTATGTCGCGAACTCAACCGCGTAGCCGAGTGCGGAGTAAAAATCGATCTTACGATATTTTTAGATCTGTCTCCCGAACTTGGCTTTTTGCGGAAAGGCGGAGCGGACAAGACCGACAGATTAGAGAGTGCGGGAACGGAATTCCATCGCCGTGTCTACCGCGGATTCAAGGAAGTCGAAAAGCGTGATCCACAACGTTTTGTCGCTGTCGATGCGAGCAAATCTGCCGAAGAAGTGCTTGCATCGGTAATAAAACTCATGGAAGAAAAGGGCATAATAAATAAATGAATCATTATGACGTGATGAAAAACAGCGCAGCTTTTGCGCTCATGAGACGAGATGCGGAAGAAAACCGTATTTCGCATGCGTATCTCATTGTCTCTCCCGACGAGATAATGTCTAGTGCGCTCACGTCGTTATTTATAGCAAACGTTGCGTTCGGCGGAACGGATGCCACCGCTATCGAGCGTGCCGAAAATTTCGGTGCGGATATAATACGTCTCCCCGAAGGCGACAAAGTATTGGCAGGCGACATAAAAACGCTTACCGATTCGGTGTACTTCACACCGACGGAACTAAAGGAAAAGTTTTACGTCATTCATAGGTGCGAGACGATGAACGAAACATCGCAGAACAAACTGTTAAAGATTCTGGAAGAACCACCCGAAAGTGTAGTGATCATATTGCTTGCCATGGGTGTCGGACAGATTTTGCCCACCGTCTTATCGAGAGTGCGCCGTATTGACGTCGATCCGATGGTGGAAGACGAAATGCTCCGCTACCTCGAGACGAATTATAACGGCGACAGTACCATGTATCTTGCGTCCGCGCTGTCAGGCGGATACATCGGTAAAGCGGAAAAAGTCATGACGGAAAAGGCTCCGCGCGAAACGTTCGATTTTATAATAACCATGCTAAAATGCATGAAAAACAGCAAGCTAATTTTGCCGTATTCGGTACGAGTCGGCGGATACAAAGACCGCTTGAGCGATTTTATCGATATACTCGAGCTTGTGCTTGCCGATTGCATGCGCGCGAGTGCGGGTATACGCGACGGCTTGGAGTTCAAGAATGCTACTCGCGACATTATCGAGATTTCGGCCGAGTATGATGCCGACGTGGTTGTGCGTCTTGCCCCCGTCATAAAGCGCGCAAGAATGAGAATCTCACTCAACGGCAATCCGCAGTCTGTTGCCGACGAATTATTATTTGCATTATTCGAGGTCCACGCAAAAAGCCG
>CAVEYH010000017.1:10307-13431 GCA_963620055.1 bacterium
ATTGGAGGTCAAGGCAAAATGCCGAAAGTTATAGGAATAAAATTTAGGAAATCAGCGAAGGTTTATTATTTTGATCCGGGTGACAACGAGTTTACCGAAGGTTGCGGAGTAATCGTCGAGACCGCAAAAGGTCAGGAGTACGGCACTGTCGCAATGATGCCGAAAGAAGTGGACGACGATGAAATTGTGTCACCGCTAAAGCCCATTGTGCGAGTAGCAACTCCCGCCGACGAACGTCGAGTACGCGATAACGAAGCACGTCGCGAAGAAACGCTTCGCCTTGCCATGGAAAAAGTAGAAAAAGCAGGACTCGACATGAAACTTGTCGATGCGGAATATACGTTCGATGGATCAAAGCTAGTCATTTATTTTACCGCAGACGGCAGAGTAGATTTTAGGGAACTTGTCAAAGAGCTTGCGTCTGCGTTCAGAATACGCATCGAACTTCGCCAAATCGGCGCCCGTGACGAGTGTAAAATGTTAGGCGGTATCGCACCGTGTGGCAGGGCCTGTTGCTGTGCGGGGAGCATGTCGGAGTACGCGCACGTAACCGTAAAAATGGCAAAGAATCAAAACTTGTCACTTAATCCCACGAAAATCAGCGGACTTTGCGGAAGATTGATGTGCTGTCTCTCTTACGAAAACGCACACTACGTCGAGACGAACAAAAAAATGCCCAAGATGGGATCCGAAGTTACTACCGCAGACAAGCGTCACGGCACCGTGGTAGGGCTTAACCAACTAAAAGAAACCGTTCGGGTTAAATACGAGGAAAACGACAAGGTCGAATTTGTGGATGTTCCGCTTACCGATATTGTTGCAAAAGGCAAAGGTTCGGCTCAAGACGACGTCAAGGACGAGACTCCGGCCGACATAAAAAAATTGCTTGATTAAGTAAAAATTATAGACAAATCAATTTGACCGTGTTATAATATAGGCACGGATAATCTTAAAAAAGGAGCGTATCGAATCATGGCACATGTTATTTCTGATGAGTGCATCGCTTGCGGATCGTGCGAGGCTCAGTGCCCCGTAAACGCTATCAGCATGGGCGACGGCAAGTACGAAATTAACCCCGACGAGTGCATCGACTGCGGCGCGTGCGAAGCACAATGCCCCGTAGGCGCGATCTCCGAGAAGTAATTTTTTCGGTTCGTCAATACAAAAAAGGCAAACGGCTTATTGAGTTTTCGATAAGTCGTTTTCTTTTAATATAATAAATATTGTATTGACTTTAATACGGTAAAGGTATATAATATATGCCAAGTAAATGTTATTATCGTGAGAGGATTGATGATTATGGCAGAAGGCGAGCTTGCTAACGAAAATACAAGCAACAACAGCGGAAAAAATAAGCGCACGGATCGCGGACATGCTGCAATAAAACTTACCGTGTTATGTATGGTGATGTATGCATGTTCGTATCTTTGCCGAAAATCGTTTGATTCCAATGTCAACGAGATCGCGGATTTTTACGGACAAACGAAGTCGGCGGTCGGACTTATCGGCACATGTTTTTTTGTAATGTACGCAATAGGTCAGGTTTTTCACGGACTAATGTGTAAATATTATAAGCCACGTCCCGTGATATTTTGCATGGCTACGGCAATAAGCGTACTAAACATAGTAATGGGGATCATGCCTAAATCGGGCTTTCCGTTTATGAAATGCGTATGGGCGCTAAACGGACTTTTGTCCGCATCGTTGTGGTCGCTGTTCATATTGACGCTACATTCTTGCACTGCGAACAAATATCGGCCGTTCATTATTGCGGCATGTATGTTTCCGGTTACCGTGGGTACGTTTTTGGTGTACGGGACCAGTGCCGTCATGTCGCTTATCGGGAATTTTCATATTACGTTCTATGTTTCTGCGTCGGTATTTTTTGTGGCGGCAGTGGTGTGGCTTATTACATCCAAGAGTCTTATAAATCGTTGTAATGCCGAGCGCATCGAGCTTGATGGCGAGTCGGGACAGTCGACGACGGGACAAACCGTTGAAGAGAAAAAGGAAGAAAGAACAAAACTTCCGGCAAGTTTTTATATAACGTTCGCATTTTTGGCGCTATTTGCGGTGGCGCACATGCTCATTCGAGACGGCGTAAATACATGGATGCCCACAATACTAAAAGAACAGTACGGTATGGAGAATTGGACGAGTGTGTTACTCACTACCGCGCTTCCGATTGTGGCGTTTGTCGGATCGTTCGCAATGATCCGCGTTGATAAAAAAGTCGGTAATTATGTTTTAGAGTGCGGTATCGTGTTTGCTCTGGCCGGAATATGTTTGGCGATACTTGTGTTTTGTCGCAACGTTAATAGTTGGCTTATTACGTTTCTGCCGCTTGTCGTGGTTTATTGTCTTATGTCCGGAATAAACGGACTAATCACCGCAATTTATCCTATGAAACTGGACAAGCGTGTCAATGCGGGCACGGTTGCTGGACTTGTGGACGGGTTTTGCTATATCGGTAGTGCGATCAGCGGTTACGGGATAGGTTCGATCTCGGAAGGCGCAAACGGTTGGAATACGATTTTTGCACTGTTTCTAACCGTCGCAACAGTTTGCACCGTGCTTGCGCTTGTTCTCACGTTTATCGGAGCAAAAAAAGACAAAAACAGCGATTAAATTTACCGGTACCAAGAAAAAATATCGTTAAATTGCTTGATTTATTGTATAAAAAGCAATAGAATATAGATAATAATAAAAACATATTAAATTATCGCAGTGTAGAACCACTACGAAAGGAGAAATCATGAAAAAGTTTTTTCAGGAATTCAAGGCGTTTATAACGCGCGGCAATGTCATCGACATGGCTGTAGGCGTTATCGTCGGCGGTGCATTTACGTCCATCGTGACCGCGCTAACCAATCAGATTTTTAAACCGCTTGTTAACTGGGCATTGTCCGGAGCAAGCGGCGGACTTGAAGATGCCGTAACCATGCTAAAAATCGTTTATGACGAAGCGGGTTCGATCGATATGACCAAGTCGATATACATCGATTGGGGTGCGTTCATTACCGCCGTATTGAATTTCTTCATTATTGCCTTCATTTTATTTACGATTGTTAAGGCACTTAATGCGGCAAAGAGCGTGGCGGAGGAGACCAGCAAGGCTAAGTAT
>CAVEYH010000018.1:0-13216 GCA_963620055.1 bacterium
CTCTACAATAATAGATAAAAGATTTTAGCGGGGGCTCTTTTAGGTAATCGTTGGCAAATTTTATATGATCGAGCAATTCTTCATTTTTTAACAGCCCTAAAAATAAATCGTAATACGATGTAGCTTCCGTAATAAATCTCTCGCTTCCGCGATATGTTTTCAAAAATTGTTCCTCATTAAATTCTACCATGTGATTCTCCTTGTTTTAATTCAATATTAAATATATCATATTGTAATTGACTTGTCAAGCGGTTTTACGCTATTTAATGAATTTTATATTTACAGTGCTTAATTATGATCATTTATTCGTAGGTGAGGGTTACGAGATTGACCTTTGGGGTTTTCCGTGGTATACTAGGAAAAGTGAGGTGAACGCGGATGGTAAAACATATAGTAATGTGGAAGTTTATGCCCGAGAAGCAACAAGAGGCGCGCGAATTCTTGGATAAGCTACAGGGACTTTACGGGCAAATCGAGGTTCTTCGCTCGGCGGAAGTTGCGATGAACGCGGCAGACGGCAACGATTGCGATGCGGTGCTTATTGCGACATTTGATAATTATGCGGATCTAAACGCATATAAAACCGATCCGAGGCACGTTGCGGTGTCTTCACTGTGCAAGTCTATACGACTCGAACGTCATGCGATTGATTATGAATTTTAACATGACTTTTATTCTTTTTGGCATAGACTTCTTGGAGAACAAATAATGAAAGAAGACAAGACGAATGCGCTGAGGACGCTCGACAAATTAAAAATTTCGTATATCGTACATTCGTTCGAGGTTGATCCGGAAAACTATGTGGGTATCGACGAAGTGACTGCTCCGATTAAAGTGGGTTTGCCTGCAGAGCGTGTGTATAAGACGATCGTAACACGCGGTAAAAGCGGTGAACACTATGTATTTATGTTGCCGGTAAATCGTGAGCTGGATCTTAAAAAATGCGCGGTTGCCGTAGGTGAAAAGAACGTGGAACCGCTACATCTAAAAGAGCTTTTACCGACGACGGGTTACATAAGAGGCGGATGCTCCCCTATCGGTATGAAAAAGAAATTCCGCACGACCGCTTACTATAGGGTGACGGATCAACCGACTGTGGTTTATAGCGCCGGTCGCCCGGGACTTATGACGGAAACTACTCCGTCGGATTTAATGAAAGCCGCGGACGTAAAACTTGCGGACATTGTCAAGGACTAATATGAGATTAGACAAATTTTTGAAAGTATCAAGAATATTAAAACGGCGTACCGTGGCGCAAGAAGCCGCTTCGAGCGGTAAAATTCAAGTGAACGGCAGAGAAGCAAAACCCGGTAACAAGCTAAAAATCGGTGATATTGTGACTATTGAATTCGGTACGTCTACTTTACGATTCCGTGTACTGGATCTAAACGAAAAAGCAAGTAAACAAGAGGCAGGTTTAATGTATGAGATCATCTCTTGAATGTACCGCGGTGATTCTTTGTGCCGGTGAAGGTACCAGGGCGGGGCTAGGCTACAACAAAGTTTTGCATGGACTGTCGAATACTACGATTGCTGCGATGACGGCTTCAAAATTTGCCGATTTTGATCGAATTGTGATCGTTTGTGCCGAGCGCGACATCGATATTCTGCGCGAAAACATAACCTACCCTAATGCCGAGTTCGTTATCGGCGGTAAATCACGCAGTCAAAGTGTTCGCAACGCTCTAAACTCGATAAAGCATACCGATATTGTATCGATCCACGATGGAGCGAGACCGTTCGTAACGTCTGCGGTTATCGAGGCAAGCGTCGATTCCGCCATTAAGTTCGGGAGCGGTATTGCTGCCGTTACTCCCATTGACACGATAAAAGTCAAACACGGGACGGATCTAATCACTCTCAATCGCGATGAAACTTATGTGATACAGACTCCTCAATCTTTCCGCTACGACGAGATAAAACGTGCCTACGATTCGGTTGACGGTGACTTTTTAGACGACAGTGATGTCTACTCGCGTGCAGGCTACACTTGCACTATTTCAGCGGGCGACAGATCAAACATTAAACTCACGTCATATCGCGACTTTGCGGGACTGAACGATACTTTTAGAATAGGTTTCGGCTTTGACGTTCATAGACTGGAAGTCGGCAGAAAACTCGTATTATGCGGTGTGAACATTCCTTTTGAAAAAGGGTTACTCGGGCACAGCGATGCAGATGCGCCTATTCACGCAATAATGGATGCTCTACTTTCTGCGGCGGGGCTCCCCGATATAGGCGTACTCTACCCCGATACGGATCCTAAGTTCGAAAATGCCGACAGTACGATTTTACTGAAAGACGTTGTCTCGCTTGTATGCGATCGATTCGATATTTACAACGTTTCGGTATGTATTATTGCCGAACGGCCTAAATTAAAACCTTACATTATTAAGATGCGTACTACTCTTGCTAATGTGCTTGGGATACCTTTTGAAAATGTGAACGTATCCGCAACCACGACCGAACGGCTGGGAATTACGGGTGAAGGGAAAGGAATTGCGGCGGCGGCCGATATACTACTCAAAGTAAAATAAAATCGCTTGTAAATACAAAAAAGTCTCTGCATAAAAGCTGCAGAGACTTTTGTTTGTTATTGTGTTTTAATCGGTTACGGACAACTCGTCTAAAGAAAGCCTGTACGCCTCAACAAAAGTGTTTAGAAAATAATCTACGGATTTTGACTCGTAACTCTTAAGTTCGCGATATATGGATTCGCTTGCCTTCTTAAACTCGTTGTTGCCTCCGGCTAGCTCCTCTACACACTTTATATATGCGGTGAGTTTATCGGCACATTTAACAAGGCGCTTTTCTTCGCCGGTAGGCTGAACAAGCACCGAAAAATCATCCACAAGATCGGACGGAAGTGTACTCAAAATTCTGTCCTCGGCTACCTTCTCTACTT
This sequence comes from bacterium, assembly GCA_963620055.1. Taxonomy (GTDB): domain Bacteria; phylum Bacillota; class Clostridia; order Christensenellales; family Pumilibacteraceae; genus UBA10677. The sequence continues at coordinate 2,906 of CAVEYH010000018.1, forward strand.
TTTTATATGCGGTGCGGATTTCCGGTGAAAAGTACTTTATCGGTGTCGGCATATCGCCAGTGATAACTTCGCCTGTCTCGTGATAGGCTGCAATCATGCCTATTTTGTATGGATCGAACGAACCTCCGAAGTATTTGTTCTCTATTACCGCAAGGGCATGTGCAACCCATGTCGTGAACAGACTGTGTTCGGCGACATTCTCTTTCGTGGTGCAACGCATGAGTCCCCAACGATCAATATATTTCATTCTCGATAGAAATGCAAAAAAGCGCGAGGTCATAATTTCTCCGTAACGTATGAGCAAAACTCGGTTAGTGCCGTTTTATACAATACGTTTGATTACTTTTTTATTACAGATTTTGCAACGGCCGTGATGTTGTCGGCAGTGAATCCGAAGTGTTTCATAAGCACTGAAGCCGGAGCAGATGCTCCGAACGTATCTATGCCGATAACCGCGCCGTCAAGTCCGACGTACTTATACCAAGTGGATGTTGCACCTGTCTCAACCGCAACGCGAGCGCGTACGAATGACGGCAAAACGGTCTCACGATAGCTGTCGGATTGTTCGTCGAACAACTCACAACATGGCATTGAAACCACTCTTGTTTTGATACCTTCCGCTTCTAGTGCTGTCTTTGCATCAAGCGTGATGCCGAGTTCGCTACCCGTTGCGATAAGAATAACGTCGGGAACGCCTTTGCAATCCGCTGCGATATAACCGCCCTTCAATGCGGCCTTGCCACTATTGTCGAGCTGGACAAGGTTTTGACGGGACAATACGATCGAAGTCGGGCATTTTGCGGACAATGCGCTGACGTAAGCAGCAACCGTTTCACGATAGTCTGCCGGACGGAATACACGCATATTGGGCATGGTACGGAGAGCGGCAAGCTGTTCGATAGGCTCGTGTGTCGGACCGTCCTCGCCTACACCGATACTGTCGTGAGTGAGTATGTACATTACCGGCAACTTCATTAGCGCGCTCATGCGCATGCCGTTTTTCATATAATCGGAGAATACAAAGAATGTCGAGCAATATGTCTGCAAACCGCCATGAAGCTGCATGCCGTTCGAGATCGCACTCATTGCATGCTCGCGAATACCGAAGTGCATGTTCTTTCCATCGGGAGTAGCCGCGGTATAATCGCCCGCGCCCTTCATATATGTCTTGGTCGACGGAGCAAGGTCTGCCGCACCGCCTACGATGTATGGCATCTTTTCTGCAATAGCATTGAGAACTTTACCTCCGGACACTCTTGTTGCTTCCGCTTTTTCTGCCGGTAACCATAGTTTTTCATCATGGATGAGGTCGGGGAGCTCGCGTTTGATAGCCGCATCGAATGCATGGTAATCTTCCGGATACTTCTCTTTATATGCCTTGACTATACGCTTCCACTTTCTCTCGTAACCCGAATAGCGACGTTGATGGCTCGCGATATGCTCGTAAACTTCCGCGGGAATTGTGAACGGCGGATAATTATAGCCGAGATCTTTCTTCATTTTTTCGGTAACTTCGGTGCCAAGCGGTGCTCCGTGGCTGTCCGCACTGCCCGCTTTCGACGAGCCGTGACCGATTATTGTGTTGATAATGATTAGTGAGGGCTTGGTTGTCTCTTTCTTTGCGCGCTTGATTGCCTTGTTGATTGCATCGATGTCGTCGCCGTCGGTAACCTTGATTACCTGCCAACCTTGTGCCTCGTGACGTTTGCCAACGTTTTCGGTGAATGCCGTGTCGGTGTTACCCTCGATTGTGATATGGTTGCTATCATATAGAACGATGAGTTTACCGAGTTTCCAAGTCCCTGCAAGCGAAGCGGCCTCGCTCTCGATACCTTCCATCATGCATCCGTCGCCACAAAGTGCGTATGTATAATGATCGACAAGTTTTAGATCCGGTTTGTTAAAACGAGCCGCCAACATGGTTTCGGCAACCGCAAAGCCGACAGCATTCGCAATGCCCTGTCCAAGCGGGCCGGTCGAAGTTTCAACACCGGGGGTATGTCCGACCTCGGGGTGTCCCGGAGTGCGCGAACCGAATTGGCGGAAGTTCTTCATGTCATCCATTGTCACACCGTAACCGAATAGGTGAAGTAGCGTATATAAAAGCGCAGAACCGTGGCCTGCACTGAGAATGAAACGGTCACGATTGAAAAAGGACGGGTTTTTCGGATTGTGTACAAGATTGTCCGCAAAAAGTGTGTACCCTATTGCTGCACAGCCGAGAGGAAGTCCGGGGTGTCCGCTGTTTGCCTTGTCAATCGCCTCCGCGGATATTACGCGAATCGCATTGACAGTCAACTGTTGAATGTCGTTCATTATATCTCTCCTTATAATTATGGTCGCATAAAGCGCGACTTTACTATTTTTTTACACTGCTTTTATGTATATGCAAATATAGCTCAAATCAAAAAAACACAGCTTTTTAATTTTATAACTTTTAGCCGCCGTTTGTCAAGGAAAAGGCTATCTTTGATATGGTTATATTGCGTAGATGTAATTATTTTATTGCTTTTTCGAGGTTAGCACAGTTAAGTCCGGTAAACTCGGATAAATATGCGTAGAGAATTTTCGCAATCTTTTTTGCTCCTCCGTCAAGATCCGACTCGATATTGATCGGCATAATCGGATCATGGACGGACATACGGATCAAAAACCAACCGTTAAGTTTCGGAACGGACACACGCACTCCTTCGTAATTGTCGGATGCCACTACTAGTTCGCGATTTTTTGTCTTTTTCATGTTGTCGATGACGAATGTACCTAAATTTTTCCAGTCCGGCGTATTGAACGACAAGCGAATTTCGAGCGATTCTTTTGCGGTATGAAGGTCTTCGATTAATGCAAGAAGCGGTTTACCCTCTTTCTTTAATCGAACGGCTTCGATAATAATGCGTGTAACAAGATATGCACCGTCGTCTAGAAAATAGTTTTCGCGAAGGGCAGCATGTCCGCTGGTCTCGATCGCAAGAGGTGCATTTATTCCTGCTTCGTTTAGTCTGATTGCCTCGTCAATCACATTCTTGTAGCCGCGTTTAAAACGATGATGTTTTCCGCCGTGAGCAATGATAAAATCTCTTAGTCCGTCACTGGTTACGCTGTCGGTAACAATGGTTGAGCCCTTCCCTTCACGGAGAAGTATCGCCGATATTAGTGCAATCAATGAATTGCGATTGATCTCACTGCCGTCGGGACCTACGATTGCCGCACGGTCCACATCAGTATCAAATATCACTCCAAGATCCGCTTTAGCGTCTATTGTGGCTTTAGAAACAGATTCCATAGCTTGCGGATTTTCTGGGTTCGGGATATGATTAGGAAAATTACCGTCCGGTTCTAAAAATTGACTGCCGGTAGTATCTGCTCCTAACGGCTCAAGCACGCGCCTTGTGTAAAATGCACCGGCGCCGTTTCCTGCGTCGACAACGATTTTCATGTTCTTTAGCGGTTCGTTTTCGCCGGTAGCCTCGCGCACTTTATTTACCAAAAAATCGCAATAGTAGCGCATAAAGTCGCCCGTTTCGACACTACCTTTCTCTTTTCCGGTTAGCTTTTCGCCATGCTCGGCAAGTTCTATTATTTCGCTGATTTGAGAACCCTCTAATCCTCCGCTCGGTAAGAAAAATTTAAGCCCGTTTTTTTCGGCGGGATGATGCGAAGCGGTGATCATAACTGCCGCACATGCGCCGATCTCCGCAAATTTGGTCGTCATAAACATTGACGGTGTGGAACAAAGTCCGCAATCTTTTACATCGTACCCCGCATCGGTGAGCGCGTCAGTCACGATTGATTTTATATTTTGCGTACTGAGTCTGCTGTCTCCGCCGACTGCTACGATTTTACCTCTTACTCTGGGCGCAAGCCATACACAAAACGCATCGGCTATTGCTCTCACTTCTTTCTCACCTAAGTTTACTTCCGATCCATACCCGGGTAATGCTGTTCCACGCACGTCTGTTCCGCTTTTTAATGCCTTTAATTCCATTTGTGTTTATTTCTCCGTTCTTAGTTTTTTATGATCTACTTATATTTTCTTTTTAGCGGTTGTCATTCTATTGTAAAGCAAAATGACTCTGTCGGCAATAACTGCAGGGCGTGCATAAGAATTGTCAACGGTAAAATCCGCATACTTTTGATATAGCGGTTCGCGTTCTGCCATGATGCTCTTAACTTTTTCAAGTCCGCCTTCTTTTAAAAGTGGTCTACGGTCGTTACGACTAACTCGCTCGTATATTACTTCGGGTGACGCCGTAAGACGCACTATAATGCCGTTGCTTTTTAGTGCGATCATGTTCTCTTCGCGCAAAACGACTCCGCCTCCGCACGCAACTACCGCTCCGTCGAGAGCTCCGAGTAATTTAGCAATCTCCGTTTCGCGCTTGCGGAATTCTTCTTCTCCTAAATTTGCGAAAGTATCGGAGATCTTTTCGCCGTATACCGTGGTATACACGTCATCTCCGTCAAAAAACGGACGGTTGAGTTTCTTGGCGATGAGCCTGCCCGTCGTCGTCTTTGCCGAGCCCATCATGCCGATAAGTACTATGTTTTTCATTGTTGCAGCGCACGAAGCAGTGCGATTATAGCAAGGTAATAACTGTCTGCACCAAAACCGCATACAACGCCTTTACAAGCCGCTGCAATAACGGAATGATGGCGATATTCTTCACGTTTGTATACGTTGGAAATATGTACTTCGACAACAGGGGATGCAATTGATTTGATCGCATCGTGAAGCGCATACGAATAATGCGTATATGCGCCAGCATTGAACGCTATTCCGTCCGCATCGGTATTCTGTATTGCATCGACAAGCGCACCTTCGGAATTCGATTGGACAAATTCAAGCTCTGCTTTGCCGTCGAATTCTTTTTTTAAGAAGTTCTCGATGTCGGCAAGCGTTTGCGATCCGTAGACGGCAGGTTCGCGCACTCCGAGCATATTGAGGTTAGGTCCGTTTAATACAAGAATTTTTTTCATACTGCATTGTTCCTTTTTATATACCAAGTTTATTTTTTATTATTTTCATGATTGATAGATATAGCTGTTTTTCCGTGTCTTCGTCTATATAAAATCCGCACATGATGCGGTCAGCTTCGATCGCCTGAAGTATCAACATACCTAATCCGTTTGCAGATTCGGCACGCGGAAAACTAGCCAAAAATTCGGTAACCGGCGGTGAGTAAATCGTGTCGTATATCCATTTTAATTTACTGTCGTCGAATAAGCATCGTCTATTCCCGTTTTCGTCCGTGATAAATGCCGGATTTTCACCTTTATTAAAGCCGTAACTCGTGCAGTTTACCACAAGATCGGGCTTGATAGATTCGTCAGCAACACTTGCACCGAATTCATCCGCAAGCTCTTTTGCTTTGCTTTCCGTTCTGTTGCGAATATAAACGTTGAATTCAAGTTTCTTTAACTCTTCGACGATAACCCTAGCCACTCCGCCTGCGCCGAGCACGAGCGCCGTTCCGCCGACGTTAGCTCCAAAACATATTTTAATGTCTCGTGTAAAACCGTAACCATCCGTAGAAAAGCCGTGTAACTTACCACAGTCTACTCGCACCGTATTTACGCTTTTTAGCATGGTTTCGTCAAGATACGGCAAGATGTTTTGCTTGTGCGGTTTTGTGATATTAAAACCCACATATTCGGCTCTTAGTTTTTTCACAATGCTTGGCAATTCGTCTTTACTTACCGAAAACAATTCGTAAGTGGCATCATAGTCCATTGCCTTGAAAATTTCGTTGTGGATAAGCGGGGACAGCGAGTATGAAATGTCCTTGCCGATAAGCGCAAGTTTTTTTGTCATTTCACTCCTCCAAGATGCCGAAAAAGTCGGGATAGCTTATAGCGACGCACTCGGGATTAAGAATATCCGCACCTTGCTCCGACAGTGAGGCGGCTATTGCGGCGGACATTGCTATACGGTGATCGCCGTGCGGATCGATCGTAGCTCCGCCTTTTAGTCCTTTACCGCCGCGAATGATCATGCCGTCGTCGGTTGCGGTGATATCCGCTCCCATGGCTTTTAGCATGGAAACGGTAGTGTCGATACGATTCGATTCCTTGACTTTTAATTCTTCCGCACCCGAGATAACGCTTTCGCCGTCGATAAAACAAGCCATGACCGCAAGCACCGGTATCTCGTCTATAAGATATGGTATCAACTCTTTGCCGATCTTCATCGGTTTCATTTTCTCGGAATATTCTACATCTATAGTGGCGGTTTTCTCTACTTCATACCTAACTTGCGATTCCGTGACACATGCTCCGCAATCTTTCATTACCGTAAGTATGCCCGTGCGTGTAGCGTTTACACCGACGCCCTTTAACGTGACGTGTGCGCCCTTTAGACAAGCTGCAAGCACCATGGGATAGGCTGCTGACGAGATATCACCCGGAACAACTACGTCGGTTGCGGTGAGTGCTCCACGCATTATTGCCGTGGTTAAGTTTTCTATCCAAATCTTTGCGCCCATGGCTTTTAACATAAGTTCTGTATGATTCCTTGAACGCACGGTTTCATGTACGGAAGTTATGCCGTCTGCGCTAAGTCCGGCTAATAGTATTGCACTCTTTACCTGTGCGGAAGCTACCGGCATATTGTATGAGATGCCGGTTAATTCCGTGCCGGTTATGCTAAGCGGTGCACGTATGCCATCGGAAAAATCGATCTTTGCGTCCATTTCTCTTAGCGGTTCGACTACACGTTTCATGGGACGCTTGCGTATCGACGCATCGCCGTCAAGCAAGAATTTGCCGGGTTTCCCTGCAAGCAAGCCTGTAAGTAGTCTTATGGTTGTACCCGAATTGCCGACGTCGAGCGTAGCGGAATTGAGTCCTTCTCTGCCTTCGACAATGATTCTGCTGTCATCTACATCGATTTTTGTACCGAGTGCGCGCATACATTCGATCGTGGACAAACAGTCTGCACCGAGTAGCGCATTCGTGATCACGGCTTTTCCGTTTGCAACTGAATTTAGCATTATCGCACGGTGTGTGACACTCTTGTCCGGCGCGGGGGTAAGCGTTTTTACAAAACTTTTTAGTGGTTTAACTTCCATAAAGACACTCCTCTCAAAACCTCGTCAAACGACATTCTCACTTCTTGGGTGTTTTCATAGTCCGGTAGCATGATGCTGATCGTGCCACCGCCGTTTTTCTTGTCTTTTAGGCATGCTTTTGTCACTTCTTCCGCATTAAAGTCGGGGTAATTTACACCGGTCTCCGCAACAAATGCCGAGATCTCTTCTCTGCGCTCGCGATTCATTCTGTCGCCTAGGATAAACGACTCTATTTCCATACCCATGAGCACATATTCACCGTGACTACAACGATGTCTATCTGTCTTTTCAAGTGCGTGCCCTATCGTGTGACCGACGTTGAGAGCCTTTCTCGGTCCGAACTCGTATAGGTCGCGTGCGGTTAGTTCGCGTTTATATTCGATACATTCTTTTACACATGCGGTAAGTGTTGTTTCGTCGCGTTCGAGTAGTTTTTCGGGGCTTCCGTCGAGTATTTCGTATACTTTGCGGTTGAGGAATGCTGTTTTTACGATCTCACCGACTCCGCACAACCACTCACGATCCGGTAGTGTATAAAGAAAATGCGTGGAAACTAAAACTTTTTCCGGTAAATGGAAGGCACCGATTATGTTCTTATAATCGCCGAGGTCAACCGCCGTTTTCCCGCCGACACTGCTGTCTACCTGCGCAAGTAGCGTGGTAGGAATATTGATCCACCTTACTCCGCGCATATATGTCGCTGCAACAAAGCCTGCTAAATCTCCGACAACACCGCCGCCGATTGCCACAACTGTACTTTGACGATTGCAACCGCAATCAAGCATTGCAGATGCAACACGACCGAACGTATCGAGACTTTTTGAGTCCTCGCCGGACGGTACGATATAGTGTTTAGCGTTCTGCCAAAGCGATCCGTAAGTAAGTGCAACGGTAGAATCGGACACGACAAACACAGACTTGTCGGCGGTTAGTTCGCGTATTTTGTCGGTAAGGTTTGCTCCGCAAATTATCTTAGTTTCCATTCATCCTCCCGCTTTTTTGCCATACGTTCTAAGATTTCGTCCATTCTGTCACCACCGAGAGTCTCTAAAATTTTATCCGCAATTGTAAATGCCGCAACCGCCTCTAATACGACTCCGCCTGCCGGTACCGCACATACGTCGCTTCGCTCAGGCTCGGATCTTACGTATTTTCCGCTGACAATGTCAACGGTATTTAGTCCGCACATAACCGTGGGAATGGGCTTTAACGTTGCGCGGATAATAATATCTTCGCCGTTGCTAATACCACCTTCAATACCGCCGGCGTTGTTCGTTTTGCGCTGTATTTTTCCGTTTTCTATAAACATTTCATCATGCACGGCACTGCCTGTGAGTTCGGAATAATCTACACCTAAACCTATTTCTACAGCTTTTACGGACTGTACCCCACCTATCGCACCCATAAGCGCATAATCGAGCTTGCGATCGTAATGAACATGCGAACCTATACCCGTGGGAACACCCGAAATTACGATCTCTACTTTCCCACCAAGCGTGTCGCCATTCTTCTTTGCCTCGTCGATTGCTTTTATCATTGACTTTGCAGTGGTTTCATCCATACAACGCACGGGGTTATTGTCGGCGCGTGTTACGAGCTCTAGCGCCGAATATACGCCTTTTTTACACTCTATTCCGCCTATATTATAGACGTGTGAGCCTACCACGATGCCAAGTTCTTTTAATAGTAATTTTGCCACCGCGCCCGCAGTTACTCTTGATGCTGTTTCCCTTGCGGAAGCACGCTCAAGAACGTTTCGTGCATCGGTAAATCCGTATTTAACGGAGCCTGCATAGTCGGCATGTCCGGGACGCACTGCAGTGACTGCGCGACTTGCCTTACTCGGGCATGCGCCTTCACCCATTATTCCTTGCCAGTTTTGAAAATCGGCATTTTCGATCATAAACGCAAGCGGAGAACCTAATGTAAACGTATCACGCACACCTGATAGTATTTCGGCATGGTCGGATTCTATCTTCATTCTGCCGCCCCTGCCGTAACCTAATCTGCGACGATCAAGTTCGTGATTTATGAATTTTTCGTCAATCTTAAGCCCGGACGGCAACCCTTCGATGATACCTACCAGTGCTTTACCGTGTGATTCACCCGCATCGAGAAACCTCATTTGTTATCCTCCGTCCTATTGCCATTTATAAGTAATCTTTTTGCGCGTTCGTACTCTGCTTCCGAGCGAATGACTATGCGCAACGCACCGCCTACACCTTCGCGCGAGTTGATAATCTGTATGCCCGAAATGTTAATTCCGTTGTCGGCAAGAGTTTTGCTGACCTTTGCGATTGCTCCTAGTTCGTCACGAACGTCTAAATCAAGCATATATTCGTTTTGATATACGCGCTTTAGTGCAAGTGCTTCGCGTTTTTCCTTCGCGCTTGTTATTAGTGATTTTAATCTAGTACGGTCACCGTTTTCAATTGCCTCGAGATATTCGTGGAACTCTCGCTCATAGCCGTGCATGTCGCGAACAATGTTATCACGGTTTAAGAATGCAACTTCTGTCCAAAATTCCGGATCCGATGCCGCTATACGCGTTGAGTCCGTAAATCCCGTACCGACAAATCCGTCGTCCTTTAACGCATAGTCTGCAAGTGCGTATGCTATCATGTGTGGCAAGTGACTGACCTCGGAAACTCTGCCGTCGTGCTCGTTCGCAGTCATTATCACAGGCTTTGCACCGAAACTTTTCACAAGTTTAGACAGATATTCCACGTCTTCTTTCTTTGTGTTTTCGTATGGAACGATCGCATAGAATGCGTTTTCGAATAAGTGCGCACGCGCGGCCGCTATACCGCTCTTTTCTGTGCCTGCCATCGGGTGACCGCCTATAAATCTGCCTTTTACACCCTTTAATATGCCTTTTACCGAGGCAACGTCCGTAACCAGCGTATTATCGCCAACGGTTTCGACAATAAGCTCGGTAACGCTACGAATATGCGCTACAGGAACGCATACGAAAACTGCTTCCGCACCGCGAAAATTCTCAATGCCGCCGATCTCATCGACGATGCCGTTTTTTAGTGCAAAGGCACACACATCGGGGTTATTCTCTACCCCGACCACTCGGTGACCTTGCTTTTTTAGCGCGGATGCTATCGAACCTCCGATAAGTCCAAGTCCCGCTACGCCGAATTTTCGCATACGTGTGTCCTTTTTTAGCAAATTAGCGTTATTTGTTACAATGCTTTCGGTAAATTGGCTTGCATATAAAAATAATACAAACTTCTCCAAT
>CAVEYH010000019.1:0-2329 GCA_963620055.1 bacterium
ATGCTATACTGTACGCATTATGGAAACAATGAACATTACCGCATATTCGCCAGCTTATAAAAAGACGGTACCAACTATCGAAATTGTCGTAAAATGTCTATACACGGTGCATTATTTTCGTTACGGACAAAAATTTGCTTTCAAGGGTGAAAGTCATGATTTTTGGGAGCTTGTGTATATAGACTCCGGACGTGCCGAGATTACTGCCGACAAAGAGACGTTTACGTTGATTCAGGGAGAGTGTTATCTACATAAGCCCGGAGAATATCACAATATTCGCACGGGTGAGCATTTTGCAAACTCGGTGATTATATCGTTTAGCTGTGATAGTTCGGCGATGAAAACTTTGGAACATGCTCGGCTGACGTTGGGTGAGCCCGAAAAAACAATACTGAATAGGATTGTACGCGAAAGTAGCGATTGCTTTACCGACAAGCTAAACGATGTATATTTAACAAAAATGCATCGTTCGATTAACGCCCCTTTCGGTGGTGAACAGTTGATTAAACTTTATGTGGAACAACTGCTTATTCTCTTGTGTCGCAAGCGTTTAGGCGTGGGAGAATCAGTCGAACCGCAGACGAAAACCGCAGACGAACTCGTGGAGCGAATCAAAAATTATCTTGCGGAAAATACTTATGGCACTATCACGATAGCCGGTGTGGCAAATGCGATGTTTTTCTCTAAAACTTATGTCAAAGCCACGTTCAAAAGAGGTACCGGTCAAACGATAATGCAATACTTCTCCTCGCTCAAAATCAACGAAGCGAAAAAATTGATTAGCTACAACCGTTACACGTTCACCGAGATCGCGTATAGACTGGGGTACTCGTCGCTACACTACTTTTCACGACAATTCAAAAAGAGTACCGAGATGACTTTGTCCGAGTACGCTCGTTCGATAAAAGTCGACGATGTGTTATAGACGGAAACGACAAAAAAACAAATAAAAATCGCTTCTTTTCGTATAAACAGCGGTAAAGTTTGCGTGCCACTTGCCTATTTTCTTGACTTTATGCATAGTGGCGGTATATAATAGAAAAGTTAATGGAGATAAAACTATGGACTACAAAGCAATCGAAGAAAAATGGAACGCTATTTGGGAAAAGGACGGCTTGCACACTTTTCACAATGAAAATGCAGATAACAAATACTACGTTCTCGAAATGTTTTCTTATCCCTCGGGTGCGAATCTACATTTAGGACACTGGTATAACTACGGCCCTACCGATTCGTTCGCGCGCTTTAAGCGCATGCAAGGCTACGACGTCTTCCAGCCTATGGGCTTTGACGCGTTCGGTTTGCCTGCCGAAAACTATGCTATAAAGACGGGCATTCATCCGAAGGACAGCACGGAAAAGAATATCAAGACAATGGAACGTCAGCTCAAAAACATGGGCGCAATGTTCGATTGGAGCGAGGAATTATATACTTGCTCGCCCGAGTACTATAAATGGACTCAGTGGCTCTTCTTGCAGTTGTATAAAAAAGGACTGGCATATCAAAAACTTTCGCCTGTCAACTGGTGTTCTTCCTGCAACACGGTAATCGCCAACGAACAAGTGGTTGACGGCAAGTGCGAGCGTTGCGGAACGGAAATCGTCAGAAAAGAAATGACTCAGTGGTTCTTTAAGATCACCGATTATGCCGAGGAACTTCTCCGCGATCTCGATAAACTCGATTGGCCTGAAAAGACAAAACTGATGCAGAGAAACTGGATCGGCAAGTCCGAGGGTGCCGAAGTCGAGTTTGCGTTGGAAAACGGACGTGCTTTCCGCGTATTCACCACTCGTCCCGATACGTTAGGCGGTGTTTCGTTCATTGTTTTCGCGCCCGAACATCCGTGGATAAACGAAATCACATCCCCTGAGCAAAAGGCTGCCGTAGAGGAATATAAGGCCGCTACCGCAAAGCTTAGCGATATTGAGCGTCAGTCAACAGTAAAGGAAAAATCCGGTGTGTTTACCGGAGCTTATGCAATAAATCCGCTAAACGGCGAACGTGTGCCGGTGTGGATTGCCGACTACGTCTTGTCGACTTACGGTACCGGTATTGTCATGGGTGTACCGGCCGGAGATAAACGTGACTTTGAATTCGCAACAAAATACAATTTACCGATAAAACCCGTCATCGAATATCATGACGGGGTCGAACACCCGATGCCTTGCGAAGAATACGGCTATGTATGCAACACCCCGGGATTCGACGGAATGAGTAGCGAAGAAGCAAAAAAAGCCATTACCGCAAAACTCGAAAAAGAGGGCAAAGGCAAGCTGAAAGTAAATTACCGCTTGCGCGATTGGTCGGTTTCGCGCCAACGTTATTGGGG
>CAVEYH010000019.1:2339-3465 GCA_963620055.1 bacterium
GATCCCTATTATTCACTGTGACCATTGTGGTGCCGTGCCTGTCCCCGAAAAAGATTTACCGGTCGAACTTCCTTATAATGTCAATTTTACTCCGGACGGAAAATCTCCGCTAGGCAAGTGCGACGAATTTATGAACGTTACATGCCCCGTGTGCGGTAGACCCGCTCACCGTGACCCCGATACATTGGATACGTTCGTTTGCTCGAGCTGGTACTATCTCCGCTACCCCGATGCGCACAATGCTGACAAGCCGTTTGACACAGAGTACATTGACAAAATGTTGCCTGTAGACAAGTATGTGGGCGGAGCCGAGCATGCATGCATGCATCTACTTTACTCGCGCTTTATTACAAAAGCACTTCGCGACATGGGCTACATACACTTTGACGAGCCATTTAAATCACTAGTGCACCAAGGCGTGATTTTAGGCCCGGACGGCACTCGTATGAGTAAAAGCAAGGGAAATATTATTAACCCCGACAAGTACGTCAACGAATACGGCTCGGATATATTTAGACTTTATCTAATGTTCGGTTTTTCTTACATGGAAGGTGGTCCATGGAGTGACGACGGAATCAAGTCTGTTGCAAAATTCCTCGACCGTGTCGAACGCATTGTTACGAAAGAACACGCTGACGGCTATGACGAAAAAATCGGTAAAGAACTAGAGTATGCGCTAAACTACTGCATTAAAAATGTAACAACCGATACCGAAGTTTTCTCGTTTAATACTGCGATCGCTCGCATTATGGAACTTGTCAATGTGATGTACAAGGCCGACGGCGTTGCTCCTGCTAAACTCATGAACGAAGCTTCCGATGCGCTAGTACTAATTCTTGCTCCGTTCGTTCCGCATGTTTCCGAAGAACTTTATCATATTCGTGGTGGAAAGAATCAATCTGTATTCCTCTGCCGTTACCCCGTTTGCGATGAAAGCAAGCTCGTAAAAGACGAAGTCGAACTTGCCGTGCAGTTTAACAGCCGTGTAAAAACAAAAATTTGTGTGCCGAGTTCTGCCGACAATGCTGAGATCGAAAAAATCGTGCTTGCGGATCCGAAGGTTGTCGAACTTCTTGGCGACACCCCTGTCAAAAAGATTATCGTTATCAAAGGACGCCTTGTCAAC
>CAVEYH010000019.1:3475-4208 GCA_963620055.1 bacterium
TGTTACGAAAAATTCCATCGATATTATCTCGGTGGAATTTTTGTTTATGCGATATTCCTATGTGAATATAATAACCGCCGGTGACTTTACCGACGGTTATTTTCGTTTTAATGTACCTAACTCATATTCCACAAGATAATAAAGATTATTGCTATTACAATTGCAGAGATGCCGCATATAAGCATAAAATCGGTTTTTAGTTTCTTGCGCTTTTTGTCTTCTTCCTCTTTGAAATCTTTGTATCTCTTTTGTTTTAATCTCCATGCGGGGATAAATACGCTTAGAACACTCAATCCGATATATTTTAGCGACGTGAAAAAGCCGGTTCCCGCAATCACTATCAACACTCCGAGACACGTTGCGACGATGCCCGGTACGGTGAATGCGTCGGCAAGAATTCCATAGACGCTCTTAGTATTCTCTGCCGTAAGCACACCTTTTGCAAGTGCTATCCACAGTGCGATGAGTAGTATTACTACTATCGTGATTGTATAACTAAGAAACATACCGAGATTAAACTTTTTGCGATCACGCTCGAGCAATGCTTCCTTTTGTTTGTCTACAGTGCTATCTTGCGATACGTCTTGCTCGCTCGTTTGTTTGTCACTATCTTTTCGGATACTTTCAGCATCATGCAATTCTTCATCATTTGCGGTAGTCGATTCTTCTTGATTTTCCGCGGATATGTCGTTAGGCTCTATTTGGGTATCAATGTTGTTATCGTTATTTTTAC
>CAVEYH010000019.1:4218-13155 GCA_963620055.1 bacterium
CTCGCGCATCGAAGGCTTGTCTTCGGTGTAATCGTGTTCTGCGATAGGATTGTAGGTGATTCTCACTCTCGTCTTTTCCGAACGCGGATCGGGAAGCGGAATTGCCGACAATAATGATTTCGTATACGGATGTAACGGGTGTGCAAATAGCTCCTCGGATGTGGTCATCTCTACCATTTTGCCGTAATACATAACTCCGATACGATCGGAAAAATATTTTACGACGGACAAGTTGTGAGCAATAAACAAAATAGTTAATCCGAGTTTGTCTCTCAAATCGTTAAGTAGGTTGATAACCTGAGCCTGAATAGACACGTCAAGTGCCGATACGGGTTCGTCTGCGATAATCATCTCGGGATGCATAATTATTGCTCTCGCGATGCCGATTCTCTGACGTTGACCGCCGGAAAATTCGTGCGGATACCTGCCGGCATGTTCTCTGACAAGTCCTACAAGCTCGAGAATTTCATAAACCTTCTCTTCGATATACTTTTTATCGGTTATTCCGTTGATAACTAAGCCTTCGGAGATGATATCTTTAACGGTCATACGCGGATCAAGCGATGCGATAGGATCTTGGAATATCATTTGAATTTGCGTTGTAAGGCGCGAACGCTTTGCAATGCGAAGTCTGTTTTTATACTCCTTTGTAAGCTTTTTGAGCTGTTCCGGCTCGCTTTGTGCCGCCTCAAGTTTGGGGGCGTACTCTGTCTCAACCTGCTCGATCAACTTGTCGGCATGGTCCTTGTCGCAATATTTTCTATCGCGGTTTGCACTTGCAATCTCTTTTTTCTGCTCATGCACAAACGTCTCGCATTCTTCTCTCAAAGTTGCTATTTGCGCGTCTATATTTTGAGCTTCGTCGGGATTTTCCTTGGCATGCGCTCTCAGTTCGGCTATTTTTTTATTGGTTTCTTTCCTTTTATTTGAGATAGCCTCTTTGTATGAGCCGATGCCGGCGCAAACTCTGACACCTTTGAACCACACGTTGCCGGACGTGATATCGTATAATTTTATAATCGATCTTCCGGTAGTCGTCTTTCCGCAACCGGATTCACCGACAAGTCCGAAAACTTCACCTTTCTTGATCTCAAAATTTACATCGTCGACTGCCTTTAACGTCTTGTTGCCCATCTTGAAATACTGGCAAAGGTGCTCGACTTTTAGCAAAACTTCATCGTTATTATTCATTTGCTACACCTCCGTCTTCGCTAGCTTGTGAAGCTTCCGTTTTTGCTTTCATTCTCGCAATACGGCTCGTAATTGCCTCGGGAATATCAATCTTCGGTGCATTTGGATGCAGTAGCCACGTAGCCGCATAGTGCGTTTCGGAGATCTTGAACATCGGCGGTTGCTCCTCAAAATCGATTTTCATCGCGTACTTGTTACGAGCGGCAAACGCATCGCCTTTTGGAGGATAGATCATGTTCGGCGGAGTGCCCGGGATCGCATCGAGTTTTTCGTTCGTGTCGAGATCCGGCATGGACGAAAGAAGTGCCCAAGTGTACGGGTGACGCGGATCATAGAAAACGTCGTCGGAGGTGCCGGTTTCAACAATTTTGCCCGCATACATGACGGCAATTCTGTCCGCCATATTAGCAACGACACCGAGGTCGTGCGTAATAAATATTACAGACAAATTTCTTTCTTTCTTGATCTTGTTGATAAGCTCGAGGATCTGTGCCTGAATCGTCACATCCAAAGCGGTTGTCGGCTCGTCACAGATAAGAATGTCGGGATTGGCTGCCAAAGCGATAGCAATTACAATACGTTGGCGCATACCTCCCGAGAATTCGAACGGATATTGATTGTATCTGATTCTTGCCTCGGGAATGCCTACTTCTTCCATTAGTTTTAATGCTCTTGCCTTGGCAATTTTTGGAGTAACGCGATAAACGAACAACGAAGCTTGTTCTTTTAGGAAGTCGATGATCGCGACGGTCGCCGTCTCATAATCGTATGTTTCTGTGGCAAGCTGGCGTTCGTAATTTTCCTTGAGGTTCTCAAGAATGTGCTTGATTTCGCTCATAGGTATGGAGAGGTCGACAATAGCCGCGGGAACGACTTTCCAATCGATTTTCTTGCCGGAAGCGACTAGCTTGTCGTACTTTGCCTTTTGTCTGTCGTAACGCGCTTGCTCTTTCGGATTGAACGCGATTGCATCAAAATATTTGTTCACGGCAACGTTTATCGACGAACGGAACGTGTACTCTGTGCTGTTTTTGATAATTTCAAGCTTGTTGATTGCTTTTTCGACATTTTCTGCAAGCTCGTTGACTAGCTTTAACGCGTCTTTTTTGACAATAACTTCACTGCCAAAAAATTCAAGTGCTTTATCTATTTGACCGACAAGCTCACGTTTTGCCTCTAGCGACATTTCTCTGGCTTTTTTAAGTGCTTGCGCACCTTTTGAGATAAATTCGAGCATAAACTCATTGTCAAGATATTCTCTCGTCATCTTGGTTAGCTCGTCGATAGGCATGTCGTCAATATTTGCGTCCGGATTTTTCATCATATAGAAACCGAGCGTAAAATAGTTTGGCTTCGGGCGGAGAGTTGCCTTTTCAAGTATTGAGGAGAGATCGGACAGTGCCTTTAGGCTCTCTTCCGCAATTTCTTTTGACTTCTCTTTCTTGGCTTTTTCCGCCTCTAAACACGATAATACAGCCTTTAATTCGTCATTAAGCACGACAATGTCGGGGTGATAAGTACCCTTTATGCGGTCTAAAGCCGACACAATAAAGTGCTTCATATCGACGGCATGCTTTCTCTCAATCAAGAACAGCTTATTGTCGATATCTTCTTTTAGCTCTTGCGTCTCGCGGTAAATAGCGTTATAACGTTTCTCGAGGTGGCAACTGTTGACGCAAAACTCGTTAAACAGCGCACATTGATCCTTGTTCGTTTTCTTTTCTTCGTTGGAAGTTGCGACCAAGTCCATGTACTCGTTTAAGTGCTTTAACGTGGTGTTAAACAGGTTTCTTGCGTTTTTCTGGCTGGACTTTCCGTTAAGGATCATTGCCTCGGTGAGCTGTTTGCCTATTTTCATGATAGGATTCAAGCTCGACATAGGATCTTGGAAAATCATGGATATTTTATCGCCACGAATCTTGTGAAAATCTTCTTCGTCGATTTTTAGGAGGTCTTTGCCGTCGTAAAGAATTTCACCGCTTTCAACAATGGCGTTGTTAGCCAAAATACCAATAATCGCGCGATTGGTGACAGACTTACCCGAGCCGGACTCACCGACTATAGCCAACGTTTCGCCCTTGTATAGCTCAAAATCGATATTTCTGACGGCTTGGACTTTGCCTGCGTCCGTTCTAAACGATATTCTTAGATTTCTAACCTTTAACTTAACTTCTCTATCCATATTAGCCCTCCGAACCACGCAACGACGGGTTAAATGCGTCTCTTAATCCGTTTCCGAACAAGTTGAAACTAAGTAACAGTAATGCAAGGAACAGCGACGGCATCAAAGCAACGTGAGGTGCAGTCATAAGTGCGCTCTGACCGCTGGCAAGCAACGTACCTACACTGGTTAGGTTGCCGGACGTTAAGCTGATGATTCCAAGGTAGCTTAGGTTGACTTCAGAATAGATCATAGACGGAATAACGAGTGCACAACTCGTGACCAGCGTACCCAAAGCGTTCGGGAAAATGTGTTTTACGATAATTCTTGCATCGCGTGCACCGAGTGTGCGTGCAGCAAGAACGTATTCTTGATTTTTGTAACGATAGAACTGCATTCTGGTGGTCGACGCCATGCCTATCCAACCGGTTAGGAAGAACGATAGGAAAAGTATCAACGGAGCACCGGATGCGCCCATGTGTAATTTTAGAAGCGTTACGACAATCATGGTTGGTATCGCGGACAAAATATCCGAAAAACGTTCCATGATAAGGTCTGCCTTACCACCGTAATAGCCCTCGATCGAGCCATAGATCGCACCGACAATCAAGTTGACGAGTGCAACAGAGATAGCAAACGCAAATGAGAACAACGCACCGGAAGCAAGGCAAGTGAAAATATCTTGGCCTTCTTCGTTCGCACCGAATAGGAACGAAGGTTTTTTAATGCCGTCTTTTAATACATAGGTGTGTTGGAAAACATAATATTCGTAGTAGTTTACGCGGACTTCGTAGCCGGCATCTTTTTTACGTGCATACTCGTACACGACACCGTTTTTGCCGTCGCCTGCAATACGCAACGAATTATAATTATCGTTGCTTACACCGTCTTTCTGTATTTTGTAATCCGGTATTACGTTGCCACTTGCATCAAGCTTGGCAAGCATTGTGTTCTTGTCGAACTTATAGTAATAGTTGGCTACGTTATCGGCGGTAATGCTTGCGCCCAAATAGGAACTGATCATTTGATCCTTTGATTTTGCTAGCGCGGGATAAATGACTTGTTTACCGGATTCGTTTTGATACTGTTGAACCTGTTGATATTCGGATTCGGACATTTTCATGTACACGCAACCGGTCTTTTGATATGAATCAAGACGATATACATACATACCACCAATCTTTGTGTATTCGCCGTTTTTTACGGCATAGTGTCCGGTCTCTACGCCCATGTAATAATAGTACTCAAAAATTGCTTGTTCGTGTTCTTTTTCCTCACAACCGTCCCAAAAATTTGTATTTGCAAACAGTTCGTTGCATGGGAGCGCATAACGAAAATATGTGTCACGATGCGATACGGAATACGGCGTAAAAATAGAGCCGAGAATTGCATATAAAATCAATACTAGGATAACACATGCACCGACAATAGAGCCTTTGTTCTTGCAAAAGCGCGAGAACGCGTCCGCCCAATAACTGCGCGGTTTAGTCTCGAGCGATTTTTCACTCATTAAGTCTTTTTTATCGACGAACTCGAACATTTCCTTGGAGACGTCTTGATATGTCTGTTCCATATTATTTAGCCCCCATTCTAATTCTAGGATCGATAATACCGTAGCTGATGTCGATGACGATGCCGGCTGCAAGACCTATTAGCGTGTAAAAGCCCGATAACAGCATAAAGAAGTCATAGTCGAGTGAATTTATGGCATTCAAATATAACCCGCCTACGCCCGGGATCGAGAAGTATTTTTCGATGATTAGCGAACCGCTAAGCACGGAGATAAACTCACCCAAAATCATCGGGAAAATCGGGACCATGGCGTTTCTCATAGCATGACGGACAATCGCCTGTCCTTTGGTAAGTCCTTTGGTTCTAGCAAGTAGCATGAATTCACACGTCAAAACTTCGGTAAGCTCTGCACGCGTATAGCGAGCATACCCCGCTATCGAGCCGAGTGACAGTGCAAGCACTGCCGGCAACATGCTGTAGAACATTTCCCAAGTGAAATAATTCGTTCCGTTTGCCATCATGAGCGGGAACCATTTCAGTTTGAAGCAAAGAACGTACTGAATAAGGAATGCATAGACGATTGACGGCACTGATATTAACACCATGACACCGGTAGAGATCACCTGATCCTGCCATTTATTCTTCTTGAGTGCAGCTACGATTCCGAGAGCTAGGCCGATCGGAACACCGATAATCGAAGAATAGATATTGATAAGTATCGTAGGCGGCATGCACTTGACGAACGAATCCCAGACCGGTTTGTTGATAAAGCCGGACATGGTCGTGCCGATGCCGAAGTCGCCCTTTGTAAATATACGCACCAAGTAATTCCATAGTTGAACCAAGACAGGATCATAGTAGCCCCTTGCGCGTAAGTTCGCTTCAAGCAGTTCTTTGTCCTTACCTAAGCCGTCATTGATAGCTATAGGAAGTGATTTTATCAAAACGAAGCAAATTAGCATAATCACCGAAAAAGTGAATAGCATCAATCCTATACGTTTGAGTATATATTTGAATATATACATGTAGTAACCCTCTTATTTGCTTAAATTATGACAATACGAAGCCGTGAAATATGCACACTTCCACAACTTCGTATTGACAATGATTGTTAATTATGCGACAAATTAAATGTTAAATTATTTGCCGAACTTGTAGTTCAATTTGCCACCTTTTTCCTTTACAAATGCAGCCCATTCAGTATCATCGAAGTTATATGACATATAACGAATTCCACCGTAACCCATGAAGGTATTGTACTCATACGAATAATAATCGCATTTGTAACCCATAAGGCTTGCAGAATAACGACTGTAAACAGGGATTGAATAGTAAGCGTTCAAGATAGCGGTCTCGACTGCGCCGAGAGCGGCAAGCTGATCGTCTACCGGGAATTTCATGAAGTTGACATCACAACCCGACTTACCCTGAAGGTTTGCCGACCACTGTTCAAGGTTGTACTTGTAAACACCGTCTTTGTGATTTTCATCGGGAGTAGCTTTTACGGTAACAATGATATCAGCCGGATTCCAACCGACAGCATATCTATTTTCTGCGTCAATCTGAGTTGCGCAAAGTAGGTATGCAGGATTGAATGCGGCAGAGCCCCAAGCACCGAAGCAGAGGTCATATTCACCATCTGCAAATTGCTCAGACCAAGTAGCATTCGAGAAGAAGAAGTACTTAATCTCAATCTTGCCTTCGAGCTTTGTGCCTTTGGTCATTTCGTCGAATGCGGATTGGAACCAATTCAAAACTCTGTCAGAGTTAGCAGTCTGTGTTTCCGTGCCGTATGTCAATACAACTTTTTCGCCTTCAATATATTCACCTTTAGCGATTGCCGCATCAACTGCCTTGTCGACAAGCTGACGAGCAAGAGTTAAGTTGTAACCGGTCATTGCATCGAGTGCATCGTCGATATCGGTATAATTCGTATCACCAACAGTCCAAGAACCGTCGTCGTTCTTCGTTGCGCCGTAAGCATTCAAGATTGCTTCCTTCGCCTGCGTGCTTTCGCGATATACTTTGCCGTTCGCAACGTCATAGTAGTACATGTTGTTAAGTAGACCCAAAGCTGCCTGAGAAGACGGGCTGTTCTTTGCACAAAAGTCATCACGATCAAGAGACAAAGAAATTGCCTTTCTAAAGTCATCATACTTAAGAAGTAAGTTATTTCTTTCTGCATCATGAGAACTTACGACAGACTGAATGTTAAGGTCAAACGTGTATGTCTCAGGTGTAAAATATGCTTGACGAGAAGTTCTGTAATCGCTTGCGATCTTGACGTCCATGCCGATGCCATCGAGTTCGCCGTTCTGGAATGCCATCCATGCGGTATCCCATTCGTCGATCTTCTGCGTTACGATATTATCTGTCTGGTACTGACCTTTGTATTGATCAAGGCCGTAACCGAACCATTCGTCGTTACGAGAAACGGTATAAGTCTTTTGATCCTGATAGTTAGTAATTTTGTACGGGCCCCAGCTTGCGCTAGTCTCAACTGACGTGCAGTAGCTATTTGCGTACGGAGTCTTTGTGCTGTCTTCGCATCTCTCCCAAATGTCTTTCTTGACAAGGGGCCAACTGCTGAAGTAGTAACCTGCCTCGTAGGTAAGGCTTCCGTCTTCGTTGAGCGGAGCAAGTTCGTTGTCGATAACCATGACGAGTTCGTATTCGTTCTCGCCTACAAAGTAACCAACCTCGGAGAAATCAACCTCAGGATAGGTATAATTTGCAACAGTAAAGTAACCGACTTCGGTATCAGCCCAACCCCAGTATGCAGATAGAGGAGCCCCGGAAGCAAACAAACCGGCAAGCTTATTTGCAATTTCCGTCGTAAACGGAGTTCTGTTATCACCGGCAAACGCAACAAGTTCGTCATATACGTTTTTGCCATTTGATACAAAATAGTCCTTATAGTTAGACAACTTTGTCATATCTGTGTTTTCAAAGATGTAACTAAATGCGTTAACGTTAGATGCATCAAAATACAGTCCGTCCCATGCGTCCGTTGCGATGTCATCGCCGTAATCAGCCAAATCAACCGCAGAGAACCAACCGGATTGACCTTGCATAACGTAATTTTGTGCGTTGTGAATGATGTAGTTGCCACTGTAGTAGTTGGATGCGGTATCAAACAAGTATTTCGGAGAAAGCTGTTGCTTCATCGAGTAAACGAAGTCCTCGGCTTTGATTGCCGTGCCATCGTCCCATGTCAAGTCGTTGCGAAGAGTCATAGCGAATGCCTGCCCGGATGTCGCATCGGCTGCGAGCCCATACTGACCGGCATACTTTGCGGTTACATCTTCGAGTTTTGTTGCAGCGGAGTAGTCAACCGTAAATCCGCCCGGGACAATATCACCATTTGCGTCGTACTGATAGTTGAACTCGTAGAAAGAACTGGTGAAGTAGCCTTCGAGTGATGTATTGGTGTTGTCACTGGTTAGGATAGAGCACCACTGGTTCGGCATCTGAGAAGTATAATCATTATTGGTATATACCTTCTCGTCCTCCCATCCCGTACTTGCGCGTTTTGTGATTTCGTAAGGCTTTTCTTCTTTCTTAGCACATCCTGCAAAGAGTGCTACGGAGAGAACAAGCGACAAGATCACAGCCAAAACGGCAGTAAACTTTTTTTGCTTCATTGTTTATAAAACCTCCATAAAAAATGATAACTAATTTAGATAAGTTGTGTGGCCTTCGGCTACTACAACGATGCTGAAACATGATAACTATCACATTATTTTCACATTTCTATCACAACTTATTGTAAATAATAGCACAAGAAAAAAAAACAAGTCAACTGTTTTTTATGCGTTTTCGGCATTTTTTCAAATTTTCACCTTTGCTACCCTATTGTGTCGCTTTTTTATTATGTAGGTTGGTTACTCGGTTAAAAAATGCACGCGACAGTAAGTGTAAGTGAAAATGTGGCTAAAATGATTAAAGTGAGAATTGTTTAATGCTCCTTCGGCTGAGAATAATGCGCGTCGCTATCGCTCCGCTAGATCTCAGGGCTGTGCTCGAGATGACCTATAAGGTTAAAATAAAGTAAAAGCAAGGGTATTCTATAT
>CAVEYH010000020.1:0-13128 GCA_963620055.1 bacterium
AAAGCATTTGTCGCGGCAGGATCGGTTATTAACGCGGACGTTCCCGAGTCGGCACTTGCCATCGCTCGGTCGCGTCAAGTGAACAAGACGAATTGGCACAATAACAGATACGTAAAGAACAATTAAAACTATTGTAGATTTTGCAAAAGCTCCGAGACGAAGGTGAGTTTTTGCGACAATTACATGTGAAATTATCCGTCAAAGCACGGACAAGCAATATTTTTACGGAGGCACAATCAAATGATTGCACACGGAAACAAAATTAAACTCTTTGCCGGCAACGGCTCACCGGCCCTCGCTCAGGAAATAGCGAAGGAGCTAAACATGCCACTCGGCGCGATCAAAGTCGGTAAATTCTCCGACGGTGAAACCAGCGTCCAGATCGACGAAACCGTTAGAGGTTGTGACGTATTCATTATCCAGTCGACATCAACTCCTGTAAACGACAATCTTGTCGAACTTTTGGTTATGATCGACGCTATGCGCAGAGCATCCGCAGGCCGTATCACCGCCGTCGTTCCTTACTTCGGCTATGCGCGTCAGGATCGTCAGGCGCGCGCTCGTGACCCGATCACCGCAAAACTTGTGGCAAACATTATCATGGCAGCAGGTGCAGACCGTGTCCTCACAATGGACCTTCACGCACCGCAGATTCAAGGCTTTTTCGATATTCCCGTCGACAACCTTGTCGGTAGCTCCGTGCTCTGCAACTACATTATGAACAAAGCGTTCGTAAAGCGCGATAACCTTATCGTGGTTTCCCCTGACGTCGGCTCGGTTTCTCGTGCGCGCACCGTGGCTAACAAGCTCGATTGCCCGCTCGCAATCGTCGATAAACGCCGTCCGAAAGCTAACGTCATGGAAGTAATGAATATCGTCGGCGACGTCAAGGACAAGACTTGCCTACTTATCGACGATATGATCGATACCGCAGGCACGATTACTCAGGGTGCAAAAGCGCTTGTCGAAGTCGGTGGAGCAAAAGAAGTTTACGTTTGCTGCACTCATGCCGTACTCAGCGGTCCTGCTATCGATCGCCTCGAAAATTCGGTTATTAAAAAGGTTTATATGCTCAACACCATCGAGCTTCCGCCCGAGAAGAAGATCGCCAAGATCGAAGAAATCAGCGTTGCTCCGCTATTCGCACGCGCTATCGAGAGCATTTTTGCGGAGTTGCCGTTGTCTCGTCTATACGAGTAATCAAAACGCATAAAGGCATCTTTTCGCGCTTTCACGCATCGACTCGCTAGACGTATTAAGCATTTATGCGTGTTGACTTCATAGAAACATAAAATCAAAACATAAACGAACGGAGGGATAATTCGTCTCGCCGTTCGTTTTATTATGTAAAGCGGTATTTAGGATTTTACCGAATATACCGCCTTAACACCAATCGAACATTTTACTAAAAAGGACATATACATGACATTCAAAGATCTCGCACTTAACGAGAAAATTTTGTGTGCGGTGGAGGAAATCGGTTACGAGACCCCGTCGCCTATACAGGAGCAGGCTATTCCGCCTGCGCTATGCGGAAGAGACGTTTTAGGTTGTGCACAGACCGGCACGGGTAAAACCGCAGCATTCGCTTTACCGATACTCGAAAACCTCTCACGGATCAACAGCTTTTCGGGCAAGATTCGCGCATTGGTACTTACGCCTACTCGCGAACTTGCGCTCCAAATCGAAGAATCGTTCGTAAGTTACGGAAAATACCTTCCGTATCGTGTCGGACTCATAATGGGAGGGGTCTCGCAAGGCGGTCAGGTTGCAATGCTACATAGAGGCGTTGACGTGCTTATAGCGACACCGGGACGCCTACTTGACCTATATTCGCAAAAGCATATTGACTTGTCGGGCGTTGAATTTTTCGTGCTTGACGAGGCGGATCGCATGCTCGACATGGGTTTTTTACACGACGTTAAAAAAATTATCGAGCTACTTCCGCAGAGAAAACAAACGATGTTTTTCACCGCAACAATGCCATCCGAGATCGACAAGCTTGCCAAGACATTGCTCGTAAATCCCGCATCCGTTGCCGTCACTCCGGTATCGAGCACGGTCGAGCTTACCGATCAATACGTGTATTTTACGGACAAAGTAAAAAAGACGGAACTGTTGATCGAGTTGTTTAAGTCCGACAAGGTCGAGACGCCCTGCCTTGTGTTTACACGTACAAAGTATGGTGCGGACAAACTGAGCCGCAAACTTAAATCTGCCGACATCACCGCCATGGCAATACACGGCGACAAATCGCAGAACGCCAGACAAAATGCGCTCGACAGCTTCAAAAAAGGTAAAATCATGGTGCTGGTCGCTACCGACATTGCAGCTCGCGGTATCGATGTGGCGGCACTTCCCGCGGTGGTCAATTACGAACTCCCGAACGTGCCGGAAACTTATGTGCATCGTATCGGCAGAACGGGCAGAGCGGGTCGAAGCGGTGTGGCCGTTTCGCTGTGCGACATAGACGAGAAGGAATATTTAGCCGACATAGAAAAACTTATCGATAAAAAAATTACCGAGGCGAACGAAAATCCGTTCCCGATGACAGTTTTTGAAAAATCTCCGCCAAAAACGCAGGGAAAGCGTCCCACAAAAGTTGCACATACGCAAGCCGTTAAAAATTCTGCCGAGCAAAAGCCAAACTCAAAACCCGACGATAGAGAAACGCATGGTCTTGTAAAGACAGAAAAATCTATCGCTACCTCGGTGCAAAAACCGCAAGCCAAGCAACAAACCAAGCAACAAAATCGGTCGAATAAACCACAACGGAATCAGCAAAATAATCTGCAAAAACCACAATTCCCAGGTGTAAAGCACAAAAATCATGGTAACGACGGCAATACCGAAAAGCAAAACGGCAATAGCGTAAAGCCGAATAATGCGAACGGTAAAAAAGGCAATCATGGCGGACATAGCGGAAGTCGCGGTGGCAATCGAGGTCGCTTTTATAAACATAACGCAAAGCCGAAAGCGTAGTATGCACAAACGACGCTGTATAGGCGTGCTTACATTTTGCATTAAATCACAAAAATATATTGTAAAAAACTTGCTTTTTTAATTTACTTATGTTAAAATGACAAGGTTAAATAATATCCAATTAAGGAGAAATATCGTGCCTAACATTAAATCCGCGAAGAAACGCGTATTGATCACAAAGGACAGAAACGCCGCTAACAGAGCGCAGATCACCGTCGTTAAGAACGCAATCAAGAAGATTAACAATGCTATCGATACCAACAATATCGAAGAAGCAGAAAGACTACTCCCCGAGACCATGTCTGTTTTAGACTCTGCAGTCAGCAAGGGACTTATGCACAAAAACACTGCCGCTAACAAGAAGTCCGGCATCGCAAAGCGTATTGCCGACATCAAGTCCGGCAAGAAAGAAGTCATTATCAAGAAAGATAACAAGACTGTAGCAGCCGAGAAGGCAAGAATCGCGCAGGAAGCTCGTGAAGCTGCAAGAGCGGAAGTAGCTAAGAAGAATGCCGAGAAGAAGGCAGCAGCCGAAGCCGCTAAGGAAGTCGAGAAAGCAGCCGCTAAGAAGTCAACCGCAAAGAAGACTACGAAGAAAGCCGCTACCGAAGAGAAAGCTCCAGTTAAAAAGGCTACAAAAAAGGCTAAAACCGCAGACGCAGAATAATTTTACTGCAGAATAATTTTTGCGAAATCGCGGTGCGATCCGATTGTTATGGGTCGTGCCGCTTTTTGCGTGCAATCAAATCATAATCACCGTGTTTTTAGTGCGATAATATTTATTCCACTGTTGACAACGATGTAAAAATATTGTAAAATAAAAGCATGGAAAACAAACAAAAATCTGCCATCGTTGACAGACTTACTCCGTCGGCCAAAATACTTGTAGCGTTTGAGATAATCTCCGCTTCGCTCGCGTTCATGTTTTTAATCGGAGCGATTGTCGTGTACGCAATCAGTCCCGACTTAGGACTAAAAACTTTTTCCGCATTATTTTTTCCGGTCATAATCTGTTTGGCTGTCGCACTCACTGCCGGCATAAATCAGACTTGTCGCGGTAAAAACGCCGTCTCCGTCACGTTCTTGACTGTGGCATCGGTATGCGTTCTCCTTACTGTCGGTATGGTAATTTTCGAGTGCGTCACGTACGGCAAACTTTTTCTCGCCCCGTTTACATTCGTTGACTAACCCGAGCATCTTATGGAATAGCCATCCCGATAAAGTGATTAGAATTCAATGGTATTTTGATCGTAAACTGTTTATAAAAACATATTAACAATTATGGTTAAATGAGCCCTCCCCGAATAAATGCAGTTGTTTTTTGGGAGGGTACGTTTTTATTATGCCGACAATAAATTGGGACAAGACAAAAATTTTTATTCTTTTGTATAGTCCAAAAAGTAACGTAAATTAACTCATTTCGGTTTAACTTGCGTTATTTATTGTGTTCAACACAAGTCCCAATTTAACTGCTAGAGGTAGCTGTGCGTTTATAACGCGACTTTTGGATTATATTTGATAAATATCATATTTTTTATACCAAAACCGCAAAAAGGTAGAAGTAAATTTGCCACAAAAAATTGACACGCCGTGTCAATTTCATTATAATAAAATAGGAATAGGTTTTGAATTTATATTTATGGCATGATTTTTGTAGTCATCGCCATAACGGACATTTGATACTCACCGCATAACGGACAGAGGAGACGACTGCCTATGAAGCTCTTACAAGAAATATCGCTAAACAAAAAACTCGGGGAAAAATTTTCCGAAGCACTTTCCTCTGTGCTTCCGATTACGGTTATTGTGCTTATATTGTCGATAACGTTCGTGCCGTTAGAGCCGGGACCTATCGTGCTATTTATGTTCGGTGCGTTGTTACTCATATTCGGTATGGCATTGTTTACATTGGGCGTCGACATGTCCATGATGCCTATGGGTGATGCTATCGGCTCGTCCATGGCGCGGTCAAAACATAAGCTTGTTCCGATAATACTGTGCTTTATTTTAGGCATACTTGTAACCATTGCCGAACCGGATCTTACCGTGCTTGCAACACAACTAACAGGAATATCGAACATGACGATAATTCTTGCGGTGGCGGCAGGTGTGGGTATATTCATGGTGCTGTCGCTGATCCGTACCGCGCTAAAGATACCGCTGTCGTATGCACTAGTGTTTTTCTACGGAGTAGTAGCTATACTTACTGCCGTGGTTGCGTGGTATAACCCCGATTTTATTCCGGTGTCGTTCGATTCGGGTGGAGTGACTACGGGACCGATCACGGTGCCGTTTATCATGGCTCTTGGCATAGGCCTTGCATCGCTTGCCGGCGGAAAAGGTTCGCAGTCAGACAGCTTCGGTATGGTGGCGATGTGCAGTATCGGACCTATCATTGCTGTACTTGTACTCGGCATCGTAAAAAAAGACGTAACGATCGTTCCCGAGACTACGGAAGTCCCGAATATTGTGACGGTCAAAGACGCGGCAATCGAATTTTTAACTAAGTCCCCCGCATACTTTAAGGAAGTCGTAATTGCGCTTGCGCCGATAGCCGCCATGTTCTTACTGTACGAATTGGTTACAAGACGTTTCAAAAAGCACCAACTCATTCGTATCATTGCAGGTTTTGTTTATACGTATCTCGGACTCGTGCTATTCCTTACCGGTGTAAATGTCGGCTTTATGCCGGTCGGTCACTTGATCGGAGTGAAGCTCGCAAGTAGTTCGTACAAATGGTTGTTGATCCCTGTCGGTATGGTAGTAGGCTACTTTATCGTAGCTGCCGAGCCTGCCGTACACGTGCTAAAAAAGCAAGTCGAAGAAGTCAGCAACGGCTCGATATCACAGCGCTCGATGGGTATCGCTTTATCTGTCGGTGTCAGCGCGTCTGTCGGCATAGCCATGCTTAGAATATTGACCGGCATTTCGCTGTTGTGGTTTTTAATCCCCGGCTATGCGATTGCACTCGGCATGACATTCTTTATCCCGCAAATGTATACGGGCGTAGCATTCGATGCCGGCGGAGTAGCCAGCGGGCCTATGACGGCAACGTTCCTATTGCCGTTGGCAATGGGCGCATGCACGGCTCTTGGCGGAAACATCCTCAGCGATGCGTTCGGCATAGTGGCAATGGTAGCCATGACTCCGCTAGTCACCATTCAGTTATTAGGTTTTTACGCCGTAGTAAAGAAAAAGATTGCGGGGCGCAACTACGAGAATGTTCTCGGCAAAGCCGACGATTGTATCGTGTACTTTGATTAAGGAGACGGCATTATGGCAGACGAAAAACAAATTGAAGTGAATAATACCGAGTCCCCAAAAGTCAAGACCACCGTAAAGAAGAAGTCGAACAAAAGTAGCGGAGCACTCGAAAAATTGCAAGATATGGTGTCTACCGTGCGCGGTAAAAACTCGAAGGCAAAGAAAACCGACGAAGAGCACAAGTTGCCCGTTGCATTGAAAATGATAGTTGCTATTGTCGAGCGTGGCAAGAGCATACGATTTAGAGAGATCTTGCATAAGAACGGCATATTTTTATCGGAAGTGTGTATGGGCAACGGCACAGCCAGCTCGGACATACTCGATATTTTAGGCTTGGAGAGCACGGAAAAAGAAGTGGTTTTTGCAACAACCGATGCGATCACCGCTTCCGCCATGATGAGTAAACTCACCGACCAGTTGGCAGGGAGTTTCGGCAGTAAAGGTATTGCTTTCTGTTTAAGATTGTCCGCCGCGCCGAACATTCTCATAAAAGCACTCGAACTCAAATCCGGTAAAACGACACAGGAGACAAAAAAGAAAATGAACGAAGCTTATTCTCTTATAATAATAACGGTAAATCAGGGCTATGCCGACGAGGTTGTCGCTACCGCAAAACGCGGTGGAGCGAGAGGTGGTACACTACTTCGCGCACGCCAGACTTCGAACGAAGAAACGGACAGTTTGTTTAGCGCAAGCTTTACGTCCGAGCGTGACGTCGTGGCGATCCTAACGCCAAAGGACAAGCGTACCGACATCATGGAAGCGATAAATGCCGAGCACGGAGTTAGGAGCGAGGCAAATGCCGTAGTTATCGCACTTCCGGTCGAGAGTGTCGCGAAACTTTCGTAATACTAAATAGCAAAAAACGTACAAATAACTTTAGGTCTATTTTGCATTAAGACTTGACAAAAGTTGAATATGCGGTATAATATATAGGCAATAAAACATTGGAGGAGTAAAACAATGAAAAGATTAAAAAGTCTTGCGTGCCTAGCTCTTGCTTTAGTGATGGTATTTTCACTCACAGCATGCGGAAGCACGTTCGACGGTAACTACAAAGAAGTCACCGGCGAAGACTACAACAACACAGTAGCCGAAGTTAAGACGGCTTACGCAAATGGCGGTGTGGACAGCATGCTCGAAGGAAAATCGACTTCCGGCAGCAAGAGTATCCGTCTAGCCGACGCAAACAGCACTGCTACTGTCGGTGCAAAGGCCGAGCTTAACATGACCGTTAGCTACAAGAAGGGCGACAAAGAGTACACTGTCGAGACCAAGAACACTCAGAATGTCGGCGTGAACGACAGCAAGGTCGTAGTCGCGGCT
This sequence comes from bacterium, assembly GCA_963620055.1. Taxonomy (GTDB): domain Bacteria; phylum Bacillota; class Clostridia; order Christensenellales; family Pumilibacteraceae; genus UBA10677. The sequence goes on from CAVEYH010000020.1 coordinate 7,573, forward strand.
ACCAGCAGTGCAAAGATTAACAAAGCAGAACTCAAGGCAGAAGCTTATTCCAAAGACGGCGATCTTTATGTAAGAGTAAAGAGCGGCGACAAGGACAACAAGATTAAGGTTACGACTTTGCTTTCAGGCGCGTTCTCACTTTCTCTTGAAGATCTTGTAGATTTCGATGAGCTTAACGCTTATGCGGCACAGATCGTTACGCTTAGCGCAGAATCCTTAAATTCTATCGGTGTCAAAGTCTATGTAGACAAGGGCGACGAGACGATGAAGGTTAAGTACGTTCTCGATCAGGAAGCTTTCAAAAAGTTGATCAGCGATAAAGAAGATTACAACGATTCCGCTTTCAAATTCAAAGAGTACTATGTAATCATAGTTCTTGACAACAACAAGGGCGTTGCCGGCGTAAAGGTTGTATGCGACGTTCAGATGACTGTTGACGAAGCAGTTGTCGGCACCAAGCTTGAAGGCTATGTAGAGCGTTCTGACAAGGCTGTTAAGCTTCCGTCACTTGACGATTACAGCGAAGTTACGGTTGCCAGCGGTCTTGACACAGTGACTACTTTCACGAGCTTCTTCGCGGAAGTGGCAGGCGTACTTGGTATGTAATTAAGTAAAATAGTTTGTGTTAAACAAATAAATTGCAAAAACCGCAATCGGCTTTTATGACCGTTTGCGGTTTTTTGTTGTGTCGGATTGAGTATTTATATCAATCGAATAAAAAGCATAATTTATAGATGTTAGTTAGGTCACATTATAGGCATTTTATAAAGTGCAAAAGTTATTGCATACATAAATACAGACGGTATGTCAGTCGCGAAAATTCGTTGACAAACGATAGCTTACGGTGTTACAATGTACACGAAATAAATATTTGTTTACAAATCTACAGTTTAGGGAATGAGAGTCGCGTAGCATGACAAAATGCGCAGTTTTGTCTTGTCGCTGTTCTGTTGTCGAGGCGAGTGCAACCCAAAACTGTACGATTCAATAAGTTACGGAGGGATTATGGCAAAAATCATAGTAATCGGAGGAGGCGTTACCGGCTGTGCGGTCGCACGCGAGCTTACGGCATACACGGGCGAAGTTATAGTGTTTGAAAAGAGCAATGACGTGGCTGTCGGCACGAGCAAGGCAAATTCCGGTATTGTACACGCAGGCTTTGACGCACACACCGGCACGCTGAAAGCGAAGTTTAATGTTGAGGGCGCACGTCTCATGGAAGACGAGGCGAAGATGTTGGATTTTCCGTTTAGAAGAAATGGCGCGTTTGTCCTTAATTTTGACGAAGACGGGAACGAGAAATTAAACGAATTAAAGGCGCAAGGCGAAGCGAACGGAGTAGAAGGTTTGCGCATTATGACCGGTGACGAAGTACGTGCCATAGAGCCGGCAGTTTCCGGAGACGTGGTTTCCGCACTGTATGCGCCTACGTCCGGCATTGTCGGGCCGTACGAGATGACGATAGCCTATGCCGAGAATGCCGCTAAAAACGGTGCAAAATTCGTGTTTAACGAGCGAGTTATAAGAGTTGAGAAAACCATTGACGGATTCAGCGTCGTGACGGAAAACGGCAAATACGAGTGTGACGCAGTGGTCAATTGCGCAGGCGTGCATTCGGACGACATAAATAATACGATATGTTCGGGAAAAGAGCAGATTGTGGGGAGGAAGGGCGAGTATATGTTGCTCGACAAGAGTGAAGGAAGTTTAAGCAACGCAACGTTGTTCCAACTCCCGACAGCCATGGGTAAAGGTGTACTTGTTTCTCCCACGGTCCACGGTAACATAATTGTCGGACCGACTGCCCTGGACGTAATAAACCGCGACGATGTCGACACCACGATAGACGGACTTAACTCCGCGTGGTCACAGGCGGTTAAGTCGGTGCCGACTCTAAACCGCAAGACGATAATCACGCAGTTTGCAGGAATTCGCGCGCACAATCCAAAAAACGATTTTATCGTTGGCGAATCCGAGGTAAGTGGCTTTTTCAATGCGCTCGGCATAGAGTCACCCGGGCTTACTTCTGCACCGGCTATAGGTAAATATCTTGCATTTGAAGTTGCTAAACGATTGAAGCTAAATAAAAACAGTGCGTTTGATCCGCACAGAAAGGGCATAAGACCGTTCTCCTCCATGACGGACAGCGAAAGAGAAGAAGCTATCGCCAGAAATCCGCTTTACGGTAAAGTCGTTTGCAGATGCGAAGTCGTGACCGAGGGTGAAATTGTCGATGCCATTCACAGGACGCCGGGTGCGGTTGATCTTGACGGTCTAAAACGTCGTACTCGTGCCGGTATGGGCAGATGTCAGGCGGGTTTTTGCACGCCGAGACTCATGGAGATACTTGCACGCGAAACAGGCAAGGACTTTACCGAGATCTCGAAGAAGGGCAAGGGCTCGGAGATAGTGGTAGGCAAGACGAACGCGTTCCTAACAAAGGAGGAACAATAATGAAACGTAATATAGTGATTATCGGCGGAGGTCCTGCAGGGCTTGCGGCGGCAATAGGAGCCTACGATGCCGGCGAACGCGATATTCTTATTCTCGAACGTGAGCAAAACTTGGGCGGTATTTTGAATCAATGCATACACAACGGTTTCGGACTCCACACGTTCAAAGAGGAACTCACGGGACCGGAGTATGCCTCGCGGTTTATAGAAGAGGTAAAAGCGCGTGGGATCGAATACAAGACCGGCACGACAGTCATTCGTTTCGGCGCAGACAAGCGAGTGACGGCAGTAAACGACACGGACGGACTTATCAATATCGAGGCAAAAGCGGTTATACTCGCTTGCGGATGTCGTGAGCGTCCGAGAGGCGCAATAAACATCGCAGGCAGTCGAGTCGCAGGTATCTTTTCGGCAGGTACGGCACAAAAACTTGTCAATATGGAAGGATACATGCCCGGTCACGAAGTCGTCATTTTGGGTAGCGGAGACATAGGACTTATCATGGCACGTCGCATGACGTTTGAAGGAGCATCGGTCAAAGCGGTCGTTGAGCTCATGCCGTATTCGAGCGGACTAAATCGCAACATCGTGCAGTGTCTAAACGATTTTAATATTCCGCTCAAATTTTCGCATACCGTCGTCGATATTAAGGGCGAAGGCAGGGTAAGTAGCGTGGTAATTGCGCCTGTAGACGAAAAATTACAGCCTATTATGGATAAAGCCGAGGAGATAAAGTGCGATTGCTTGTTGTTGTCGGTGGGCTTACTACCCGAGAACGAACTTGCAAAGCAAGCCGGTGTGACGTTGTCGCGTGTTACCGGCGGTGCGGAAGTCAGCGGAAACATGATGACAAATCTTGACGGCGTGTTCGAGTGCGGTAACGTCTTGCACGTTCACGATCTTGTGGACTTTGTGTCGGAAGAGGCAAAGCATGCGGGCGAGTGCGCCGCGGAATACGTCAAAGCAGACAAAATCACCGCTACCGACAAAGTGCGTGTCGAGACTTACGGAGGGGTGCGTTACACTGTTCCGCAGTACTTTATTAAGGACGGGAACAATGCGCCAGTGAACATAAAAATGCGTGTTGCGAACGTTTTTAAGAAGGTTAGAATCAGCGTTACCGCAGACGGTGTCGAGATCGCCGGCAAGAATAAACAGATCGTGACGCCGGGAGAAATGGAGACGATCGCGCTAGACGGTACGGCCGTTGAGAGAATCAAGAACGCCACCGTCGTTCGCGTGGGACTGGAGGAGAGATAATTATGCGTGAAATGATTTGTATTTGTTGTCCGATGGGTTGCAGATTGTCCGTAGAAAAGACGGCGGACGGCTATTCCGTCACCGGTAACACATGTCCGCGCGGAAAAGCATACGCGATCGACGAAATGACCGCTCCAAAGCGCATGGTTACTTCGTCCGTACCTGTAAAAGGCGGAAACTATAAGACGGCTTCGGTCAAGACGAGCGCATCAATTCCCAAGGAGCTTATTTTCGACAGTCTAAAAACACTTGGCGGAATAACGCTCACCGCGCCCGTCAAAATCGGTGACGTTGTCGTGAAAAACGTCCTCGGCACCGGCATAGACTTTGTCGCAACTCGGTCTGTCGATAAGGCATAATTTTAGGTTTAGCAGTAGAAAAAATATATCAGTGAATAAGAAAAGAACGCTCGGAGTAAAAAGCTTCGAGCGTTTTATTGTGTCTTGATTTTTTTAGTGAATTATTCGATATTTATTCCGTTTTTAACGCAATAGAGAAGTCCCTCGATGTTGTCGTGCTCGGATACGGTAATGCCGTCGTCCAGACCGAGATATTCGACAAGCGCGCGTAACATGATTGCACCGTGACCTATGACAAGTGCACGTTTTTCGGATAAAATCGAGAAGTCTTTTCGGCGGTCATGCGATGAGAAAATATCCTCGATGAGGTTGTCTATCGCGCGCACGGACAGGACGTGACCGTGTACGGCATTTGGATCATAGTTGGTTTGGCGAAGGTCCATTGCGGCAAGCGTGGTCGCGGTACCGCCTATAGACATGCCTTCGTAACCGCTTACAAATCCGAAATCGATTATATGCTCTAAAACATATTTTTCTATATCATCGCGGTTGTCACCGGCTATATCGCGTAGTCTCACCGTGCCGAGCGGGAGCGAACACGCATAAGTCAATTTTTTTCTGTCACCGCGCACGACTTCGACACTTGCTCCGCCGATATCGATCACGGTGATTTCTCCGTGAGTATCCGTCGATATCGCACCTAAAAGTCCGAGTTTAGCCTCGGCATCGCCCGAGATTACGCGGACGGGGATAGAAACGGCCGTCTCTATCGCTGCACAAAAGTCTTTGCCGTTTATGGCAGATCGCACCGCTTCCGTTGCAAATATGTATATGTTTTCGGAATGTTCTTTCTTTGCGACGTCCACAAATTCTATGACGGCACGCTTAGTTCGCTTCATAGCATCGGGACTAAGTAAGCCCGTCTTAGCTAGGCCCTCGGCAAGGCAGGTGGTGTTTACAAGTTTCGGAGTGATTTTTTGTCCGCGGTCAAGTGCGAGACGGACAGAATTACTGCCTATATCGATAACCGCATCCATTACTTTTCTTTACCCGTAAAGGCCTCTTCGTCTTTGCCTTTCATGTTGAGATATTCGCGTGCATAAGCATCGATATACTCGTCGGACGATATGTAGTCTATCTCGGCATTGTTAGCCTCTATTTGCTTGTTTATCTCGTCTAACTTGGCTTTAAGCTCGGCTTTGCGGTTGTTTAGCCTAGTTAGCGTCACAATATTCATAACGAGCGCGATGACGAGCAGAACTATAAAGATCACCGCCGAAACCGTTATTATTCGTAATATCTTATTTTTTTTCATATTATCTCCGAGTGGCACCATAAAGTGCCGTTTGTCATAAGTCCACGGCTATTTTAGCATATTTTTTGCGTCAAGACAACTTTTTTATGTCGATTTTATTCCGCTAACATAAAAATCAAGTTGCGCCAGAAAAAAACATAGCATTTTTTAGAAAAAAGCACTAAAAAATTTTAGAAATTATATTAAAACGATTGACAACAAATGCAGAAATTTGTACACTATTCGAGGT
>CAVEYH010000021.1:0-13089 GCA_963620055.1 bacterium
TACTTTCGTGTCTAATCTTTCGGCACAGTACATTACGCTGTCGACCGAAGCGGCGTTGCTTTCTGCGATTTTTTCGACAGTCGGTGAAAAACCCTTAAACTTTTTATACCAGAAGTTTTTGCTGTCATGATATCCGTAGTCAACGGGTACATTCGGGAAAGACGAGCTTTTGAGTCCGTTTTTGAGGTTGTCTGCATACTTTTCTTCCATTAAAATATCGTCGATTTTCAGAATAAAGTGGCAACCGAATTTAGAAGTTATTCCGTTGAAATTGTTGTACGGCGGTTCCACGCCTTCGAGTTTGCCGATATGCTCTTTGCATTTATAAGCATCTTCCAAGGTATCGTCCCAAGTACATTCGATTACTTGATAAGCATCTTTCATAACCAGTGGGCGGTCGCCTTCAGCCTGTCCTTTAACAAGGTCAAACCAGCAGTCTTTCATTTTTTCCTGCGGAGTTTTACCGGGGAATCCGAGTCGAACGGCCTCCTTAAAATATTTTCTGTCGTCTTTGATAAAGTTAAGCGCGCACTTGCCGTTTCTCAAAATGTTTTGTGCCGTGTTCGACGAGTTTCTGCATTCTAGGATCATCGCATAGTAATCTTTGCCCGCAATATAGTACGGGAAAACCAGCGAATAACTGCCGATTGTAGTTGTTCCGTCCTCGCAAAGAGTGGAAATTTCCACTGTCGGCATCGGGAAAAACAAATTGTTTTGATAAAAATTGTCCACGACTTTCAGCTTTCTAAATTCAGCCATTATCATAGTCCTCCGTGTGTAGTGTTCTATTTACAATCATTATAACACTAAAAATTGAAAAATACAACTATGCCATGACATTTATGTGCAAAAATTGCCCAAAAAACTATAAAAAAACAAAAAAATCGGGGGGGGGTAGTAGCTTAAAATACTTGACAGGTAATACCCTAAAAGTATATAATTATTGTGCAATAAGATTCTAATAGAAAAGAGCAAAATAGTCGCGAGGCTATTACGCAAAGCTATAGGGACTATAATTAGTCAGCCAGTTGCCAAATTACTTATAATGTGGTTTGGCATTTTTATTTTTTATGAGTACAAAAGGAGAAGACATTGGTTAAAAAAGTGTTGACAAAGAGCAAATTGCTTGTTGCGCTTATTATAACCGTTTTATGCTTGGCGGCGACAACGGGTGTCGTTTACGCTATTGTCTTGTTCTCCTTCAAAACAGATATGGCGATCGGCGGAAATACGGACACAATCAACACCTCGGACGTGCTTACCATGACTACGAGCGAGACGAGTGTGGATTTTTCCGTTGCCGGCGAAAAGAAAGACATAAATTTAGTCGTATCCAACAGCACGAACGCGAATATTACATACGATTTTGGCTTGGAATGCGAAAAGGCTAGCGGAGATACGGCGACAACGGACGAACAACTCGAAAAGATCAAGTCCGCCGTCTTGGTGTATTTTGACAGAGAATTTGTCGGCACGCTGGCAGACATCTCGTCAACCGACAGAATAGGCTCGTATCACGTTATGACTAAGTCCGCGGACGCAACAGAGGCTGTATCCGCATCTCACACACTGTCGCTCGAACTGCATATCGCTACCGACACTTCACTGCTTGACCGTGAGTTTAATGTAAAAGTCACGACGTATTGCCACAATGCCGACTACATGAAATACATATTCGTGTCTAACGAGAGCGAGTTCATAAACGCTGTAAACGATATCAACACCGGTTTACTAAACAGCAACACCGAAAAAGCAACCATAGTATTAAACGGTGACATTACGATCGCGAGTGCCACCGACATTAAATACTCGGCAAATATCGATCTAAACGGGTACAGGCTTGAAAACAGCGCAGACATTACGCTCAGTGGAGAAGGCGAGTACAAGCTCTATTCGTTTAGGGTCGTGACCTCATCCGCGCTTACTTCGTCCGGAAGTATCACGGTAAACAACGAAAAAGCATATATCAACATAGCCGATTTTTACTACACGGATTCGACTACCGGTGCGACAACAAACGTCGGCAAGGCGTATTCCGATAAAGTAACGCTTACGTCATTCGATAAAACATCCGCATTCGCTCTATACAGCGAGCACGTAAAAAATGTGGTTTACGGCGGTATCGAAATGGGCAAGTCTACGGACGTTTTCGGTGCGCTTTCTTGTTATGCATCCGTTTCGGGCGCGAGTGTCAGCGGTAGTTGCACTTATAGCAACGGCAGTATCACCGCCAATACAATTACCGCCACGGAAGTTGCATCTATATCGTTAAACGACGGCACGAATTCCGCCACGATAGAGTTTAAGATCATCGGTGATACCGACGGCGAAATTTTCTCGTCGCTTCTCACCGGAGAATTAAAGCACATCCAGAACAACGCAAAGGGCGAGGCAGTCGCATACGACGTATTTTTGCCAAAGCGTATCGAGGACAAAAACGTGTCTATCGAGTGGACCAGTTCGGACGAGAATAGCATCTCGGCAGACGGCAAACTTGCCGACACGTTAAAGCAAAACACGACCGTGACACTATATGCAAAGGTCACGATAAACGATTCCGTGTTTACGACATCGTTCACGTTCAAGGTCACTAGCCAAACGCGCGAAACTAAATTCAAATACCTTGTCGCACAGCTCAGCCCGATATACCTCTCGGTAGTGCAGAAAGACGAGACCACCGAAAATACCGCGAAATTCAAATTGCCGTCCGTTGAAGGCGCACAAGCCTACACGAGCGATTATGTTATGCTCTACAAAAACAGTTCGGGCGAAGCTAGCGAGGACGATACGAATTGGACGGCATACAAGGACATCGGCTTAAAGAAACTTGAATACAAAGTAAACGGCAATTACAATTTTATCACCGTCGAGACCAAGACCGATACCGATAGCAACGCGCAGAGTTGTGTGTACCTAAACAGCGCGACATTCTATACGTTTGCACAAATCACCGTTATAGGCACATTCGAGGACGGTGATCCGCTGGAAGAGACCGTCAACGTCATGATAAAGCTTGGCGACAACTCCGACCTATACGAACTCGCTTTTGCCAATATCGAACAAAAGCTTTCGAACGTAGATATTTTGCAAAACATACTCGATACTCGCGCTTGCTACGGCAAGAAATACGAGCGTGGCGACTTCTATCTCGACAACGAATATCAGTCGATAACGATCACTTATTCCGTCCCGACCAGCTCGACAAACTCCGCAATAACCAAAATACAGCAAGACGACACGACGGACGAAACCGGCGCAACAGTCAAAGAGAGTAGATACCACTTCTATATAGACGCATCAAAATTCGGCTCAACCGAAACGAGTCTTGCGATCAAAGTAGACCTAAAAGCAAACGGTGATACAGGTACTGGCGCAAGCAGAGTAATGTACGTCGGTGCACCGGCAATCATCAAAGCGGACGAAAACGGCTTCGCAAATTACAGCGTATACAATTCCGTCAAGTATCAGACGGCAGTAGCCCTTCAGTCCGAATCTAAAAAATCGACAATCGACGACAAAACACAAGAGAGAATAGCAGAACTTCCTGCTATTACCGTCGATTCGACACTCAGTGATACCGAAGTAAAGCTTGGCTACAGCACTAGCGGATCTTCCGTCACCGACACAACCGGCAAATACATTTTGGCAAGAGACGCCGCAAAGATAAAGACGCTCGAATTTATTACGGATAATACGTCGTCTTCTTTGGCGCATACGATAGCATACAATTTTGCACGTCTTTTGTCATGGGCAACGGGGAGTGTAAAAGGCGAAGCGTTGCCGTTCTCTGTCGGGACGTATTCGACGACATCTAACGGCAAAGATTACATGAACGAAGACGAAGTTGAAGTCTTGCAGTACTATCTCGAAAATACCGTCGGCATCACCGGTAGCGACTTGACAGACCTATGGAACAGTACGACCGAAAAGCCTACACACGAGGTAAACGGCACGACAAAAGGCCTACACATCGTCGAGGATTATGACACATTGTCGACAAAAGTAGAAGACCTCATCGGCAGTAGCGGTAATAACTACTTCAAATACACCGAAGTCTTTCAATGGGCAATAAACGAAAAGAACTTCAACGGTAATTCTGCCGGCGGTAAGTGGATGCTTTCCCCGCCAAACTTAGGCACGATAGGAAATTATAACGTAGCAATGAGTGGCGGTTCGGCAGCTACCGATTACGGCATTGACTGGTCGTCTTCTCCGAGCTCTTGGTCGTCTTCTAGCTCCGGTGGCTATATAAGCAGTAAGTACTATAACCAAAGTGTCTATGTCGAGGACGAAACCGAATATATTTCCGACTACGAGGCGCAGGTCATTATTGCGCTCTGGTACGGATTCGGTAGCGGATCAAGCTATGCAACCACGTTTTTATCGTGTTGCACGATCCCGACCTATCTTACCGATGACGGTGCAGGCAAGCTCATTAACGAAATCTACACAAAGCTACTAGGCACCGACGGTTATACCGCGGGAATGGTTTCTATCGGAACAAGCACTGTCCCCGAGATCTCCGTTCTTGACTATTCTTCCACGGGACTGTCGTACTATACCGCACTTAATACCGTCCGTGTTAGCGGAAAAATAGATAGCGAATCGATAACGCAACCGGCGTTTATCACCACGGGATCGCTCGGCAACTTCTTTAACCGTGTCACCGGTATGGACTCGGACAAGACGGACAAGCTCGGCGAGATCGTCATGAAAGGCTGTTCAAAAGGCTACACCGAATTTGACCTTGGCAACATAGAAAATCTCACCGCCGTCACATCCATGGACTTTTCCTACAACGATGGTATAACCACGATCGGCGATCTTCTCAACGTCACGATCCAAGCGGTGCAGTACGTCGACGTCCACAAAGTCAACGTCACGGGCGACTACTTAACTTACGTCCTTGACAACCTTCTCCTAGACGGCAACAACCCGACCATTTATTACACGAGCGGAACAACTCGCACGCTGTACACAGTAGATTCAAACGGCGCAACCGCTACCGGCAGAACATCCGTGTCTCCCGAACTGCGTTTTCTAAAAGAGCTTACCGAAATAAACGGCAAATATCTTTTAGCCACGACCGCTGTCGATGCCGGCGACGCATCGACTTCCGCACCGAAAACGATTCAGTGGTACGTCGAGAACGGCAACCCTGGTTATGTTGTCACCCATGGCGGATCGGACACCGATTACATCGAAATCACGTCCGTCGACGACATGAACGAATTACTGTCGAATTATTACATCTTCACCGAAAATGTAGGCACTTACGAAAAGAACGGCGTCTATAAATTAGTCTATGATTCCATAAGTAAATCTTACATTCTTGAAAAACAATATTCGATAGACGGCATCGCTAGCGAAAGTGAGATAGATTGGAATAGTGTAGAAAAAAAAGAAACTACATCGCTCACCCAAACATCCGCATCCGGTGACACTGTAAACTGGCCGACCGGTGTTACGCTTACTAAAAGTGGTAGTGGTAGTGGCAACACACCTACAATAAATAATGTTACTACCGGTTTTAGTTATTCTGCGGTGTTTAATAGTAGTAGAGGTAGTACGAATAATTATACTTCAGCTACTGTTACTAAAAAAAGTGATAATAGCACGTTCACCGTATATCATTTTTATAAAGTGTATACGAGTACGGCACAATCTGCTTCGTATACATATCGCTATCAAATAGATAATATGCAAACTGTGAAGTATTATTCCGGTGGCAATATCACACAATTTAGCAAAAAGGAATTATCGTACAAATACTCAGATATTACCGTAACAGTAACCGGAACGTATGTCACATTCTATTATGCTACTAGTCGTGCAAGCTCCCAAGGCCAGTCGAATAGAACGGTTGATATGACTAGACTTACCGACGACTTTACCATTAGTTCTAGTAGCTCGATAAGTAGTCTAGGTATAGACGGCTACACATACTTGTCCGATGGCGTATACTACAATGGCACTTATTCGGTATCCGTCAACGGCACGACGTTATCGTCGCCATCGGGTAGCACTATCGACGAGATCGTAAATTGGGCTATAAATAATTCATCCACCATAATCGGCACCTATGGTTCCGACGGAATAAGCAGTTCCGTCTACCACAATTATGTTACGGCACTCACTAGCGAGAACGATATAGATACGGTTACGGCTACCGCCAAAACGCTTGCAGACGCGTTGACATACCGCTTATACAAGTTTACGGGGACATCCGCTAGTGGCACTTATTACGAGCAAGGTAGCCTTGTATCAAATTCATATACCAATAATCAGGGGTACCGCTTGCAATACGATAATTCGTCGAATAAATACACATTCGACACATACACACTTGTCGTCGCAACGACGGACTTCAATATGGAAGGCATACTTGCCGAGGCGAACACACACCTTACCGATGCCGAATTCGGCAACTACTATGGCAACTACTACTGCTACAACGGTACGACCATGACCGTCAACGGCAATACCTACACTAACGGCTATGTGTATAGATTGCTTTTAGGCTCGGACGGAAAGTTCTACTTCGAACATGACAATTTGCCTACCGCACGTCAAGAGTTCATTATCGCATCGAACATGTCGGCGATCCAGACGGCAGTTATTAACGGTGTGACCGGTAGCTATGGCGAGGGCAAAATCATGTTCGTTTCCGCGCCGGAGTCAGGCACATTCTACGGTAGCGGCTTGTTCGAATTGACGCACAATTCTACGACCGGAATTTGGTACTACAAGACAATGGGCGGAGTAGGCAACGTGACGTGCAACGACTCTACCGGCGTGTATACATATACATTTACCGATATGACCGGCGGACAAAACCTCGATAACGACGGACTCTCGCGCTTCATAAACATTCGCTACGTCGGCACGGATTCGATACAGTATTACAGCGGTACCGGCGGATCCGAATATATTGTACTTGTCGCACGTGTAATCGGCGAAAACGGTGGAATCTACGAACGCCATTTTAGTGTCGAAGTCACCGCAAACTGATAGCACAAAAAATCTTAAAGGAGGTAAAAAATTGAAAGCGAAATCACTTAAAGTTACAATACTTATCGTGCTTGCCATAATGCTTTTTAGCGGTATAGCAGTGTCTGCCTATGCGTTTTTTACCTCTGATTTTTACAAGAGTCTAGCGGGTAAAATCACTTCAAACAAGACCGAAATCGAAGTTTCGTCGTTTAGCGACCTGTGGAAATATTCAGTTGGCGGTACCGAGTTTAATGACGGAACCACGATAGGTGGCGAGTTTAACGATATCGACAACGTTTCGGATACCGACGACAGACTCAATCTAAAATTTACCGGTGATATAACTCTCGATGCCGACATCACTTTTAATAGCGACGTTCATATCGATCTCGGCGGATACACGCTGTACCTTGACGGACATGAACTTGTGTTTTCACATACTTACGTCGGCAATGCGATTATATCGAACGGCAATGTCGTAGTGGACGAAAAGCTCGATTCCGATGCGAGCGAAGACACCGTCGCAAAACAAGGCAAAATCTATTTTGACACGCCATACTCGAAAAATTACGTCAATGCCGACGTCACGTTCTCACTTCGTAGCGGAGATGCATTGACCGCAACCGATTATTATACGGACGTTTCGCAAAACACCGTTGTTATCGCATACAACGCGCTAAAAAGAACGGCAAAGAAGGTTGTAAACTATGCCGATACTTTGCCGAGCACGCTCTCGTATGCCGAGCTTGTGGCTATGGATGTCGGCACTACGACTTTTGACGCAAATTTGTTCTTAGCCAATAAATTTTGCTACGTCGGTGTGACGTCGGGAAGCGAGCCTACCGCAGAAGAAACGTGCGCGTTCGTCTACCAAGACCTCGATTTACCGCAAAACGTAGTAGGGTATAGCGACGTGACGATTGAATATTCGTCGGATAACACCGCGGTACTAAGCAATCTCGGCAAAGTAAATGCAGTCACGGGCGCAATAACCGACGTAAACCTTACGGTTACCGTAAAGAAGAGCGACACCACGATAGGCGAGACCGTCTTGCCGTTGCACGTTGCGGACACGACCTCGTCCGATCAAATACTCGTCATCGGTAAATCAGTCCTCAGCTCGTACATGATGAGATTTTACAAGAATATTAGCGAAACGGAAACCCCGTCGTATTCGTACGTGATCGCACGTTCGATGCAAATCCCCGCATATATAATTGTAGACGGCACCACGATAAATTATGCTTACGAAGCCTATTCGTCCGATACATTCTCATCGACTACACAGGTAAAAGACATCTTTTCTAAAAAGACCGCCGATGCCAATGTCTACGACCTTGACCCGAGTTCCGCGATGACCTATATCCAAGCAACCGTTTCGGTAGGCAGTGTCTCAGGCACAATGAAATTTGCCGTTACCGCCAGTGACGCGGGACTTGTCAGAACGGACGCATCGTACGCGCAAGACTTTATTATCGATAATTACGGCAAGTACGTCATCATTACCGCTACGGAAATAAAAGACACCGACGGCAACGTCACGGGTTACGATTTTGAAACCGTCAGCTTGTATTCACCCGAAAACGGCAACGCCAACGATAAGATTAAATCTGTCAAGTACGCACTAATAAACGACACCAACAGTTTGTATACGCTTAGCGGTTGCGACAGTGCACTCACCGGCACGGAGAACGGCTCGATAACCGTTGCGCCTAACAAAAATCCGTTCGAGTACGTCCAGACGGTTCAGCTTGATTGTGTATTCGGTATGGATACGGACGGAGACGGCACCGCAGATACGGACGTCGATATCCAAGTCCCCGTTCGCACCGAGGTAAAAGGCGATGGTGACAACGTTGCCGCATTCTTGGTTTACTACAACTATTACGAGCAAATGCTTGTCTCAAACACCGGTTGCTATACGGCAGAAAGTTTTGAAATGCCGTTCTCTACCGGCAACACGACGAACGATTATATCGTATGTTACGATATGGTTTCATACGATGCTGACGGTAACGCCACTTGGAACAGCTTAACCGGTGTTACGGTATCGCTTTACTATAACGGCGCCGTACAAACTACATTGACGCCTACGCTTAACGGCACCGACAGCAACGCATATATCTCATACGTACCGGCACTTAATACGTACTTGACCGAAAACGGTTTAACCGCGTACGACCTTGCAACATACGGCGATGCAAAATGGATATTCAATATCGACAGCTCACTGCTAACTAGCCAAAACCAAGACTTCGAACTTGTCTACAATTACGGCAGATGCAAGATTAAAGAAGCAACGACATTGACCGCGTTTGTAGATACGGCAAACGCATACAAGACGACCGACTTCACGATCCCGGGCGTCGTCAGATACGCACAAAACGGCAATGATGGTGACGTGTCCGACCAAAATCTCTATTACGCAATAGGCGCGATTTTTGACGACAATTTTACCACCGATTCTAAATATATGTATACCGATCTGTTAAAGCAAAACCTTGCCGTCAGCATTACCGACACCACGACTTCGATAGACGTAAACGGTACGGCCACGACGGTTAGCACGCTTTTAGGTAATGTCACGAATTTTGACGGGCTAAAATATCTTATCGGCACGACGTCGCTTGACTTGACCGGCAAAGACTTGTCTAACATTGACAGATCCTCGACGGCTACGTCCGGCACGATCTATTCGACAAACATGTCCGCGATCGCATCCATGACTTCGCTTGAGACGTTGATACTCAATAATTGCAATCTCGGTGAAGTAGTGGATAACACAAAGCTTGCTAGCGTTCCGCCCAGCGATCCCGCGCTTGACGGTCTTGTCGCGCTCAAGAATCTAAAAACACTTGACCTTGCAAACAACTACATTTACGACTTTGCGTTCCTCTTGAACATGCAATCGCTAAATACCACATACGTTTATGGTAATCTCAGCGCAACCACGATAGAAGGTGTTTTCTACGGCTCCGTAGGTCTAGTTAATATGGAGCACTTTGCAGAGATCACCGATAAAGGTGTACTCGTGTATAATGGCGGTAGCGATTCGTTGCCGACACTGTTTACAAAGTCATCCGGCGAAAACGATTACAAGACTTTACAGAATATCGAGTATCAAAAGAAATTAAAGACAGGCAAGTCTATAACCATTGCTTATAGCGAATTTGTCGGTTCTACACCGCAAGATTTTGGTCTAAAACAGACATATACCGTCACTGTCGATTCCACGACTACGACATATACCGTCAATAACTATACGGACAGCAGTGCGCTTACATGGGGCTACGAAGGCGACGACGAAACCACGTCGACAAGATTCTATGTCGAATATTCGTTGACGCTTGTTCCGAATAGCGGAGATACGATCGAAGTAAATATCCGAGTTTACTTTACCGTGGTCAGAGTGTAGAGGAGGGGAGTTTATGAAAGGTTTGTTAAAAAACAAAAAAATAATCTCGTCACTCGCACTCACACTCACAATGCTTATTGTGACATTACTCGCGGTTATATTCTTTGTTACAAAAGCATGGTTCGCGTCTAACGAAAAAACGAACGTAGACGGGCTAGAGGTTGTCGCATCGAGTGAGTATATAACCTATTCGGACACGATAGATGCAAAAGTAGTCATGAATACTGTTACCGTCGCTAACGGAACATACAAGCGCGAAACCGACACTAACTACTATTATCTCTATGACACGGAAAATGCGACGTGGATGCTTGACGACGACGGCAATAAACGTGCAATGTCATACGATTCGCTGTACCCGGGAGAATATATCGAAATAAGCATAAAATTTACTTGTAGTGACAGCCGACTCGGCTCGACATACAAACTGTATTTTTCGGGACTTACGGATAGCGACACATTTGAACATGACGACAAGACGTACAGTGTTCTAGGCGTTTACAAGGTTGTTCCGGTGACATACGACAGTGACGGAACGGCAACAGAAGGTACAGGTAGATTCCTTGCCGATTACAATGCGAGCGAGATAGCAGACACATGCGAGATATTGACAGGTACGTTTAACGAGAGCGACAAAGACGCGGACGGATATTTTTCCGCATCGTTTAGATTGTATATCGATCTGGAGCAATACAACAAGCTAAGCGGTGTCGCAACGAATACGCTTTCGGAAAAAATTATAAAAATCAGCAAATTGGTATTGGAGACAGCATAATATGACGAAGAAAAAAATTGTATCGTTGACCGCTGTTTTGCTTGTAATTGCAGTGCTGGTTTGCGGTTTTAGCACATACGCGTGGTTTTATATAGGCGACAATGCCGGCACCATGACTTTCCAAATCGCGCGAGTCAACTCGGAAGTGTACTTTTACACGGCTAAGGACTCAAATATAAACGGTGTCGTCGATCTACTAAGTAGCGGTGACAGCCCGACTCCCGTCGACGAAAAATACTCGAAACCGGAGTACTACAAAGAGACGCGCTATTTTAATTACAAAGCATACGCCGAAGCAAAAGCGGAGACGACATCCGCAGAAACTATAACGAAAATATCCCTCGGTGATTATCTCACCGACATATTGCCAACGCAAGTTTATACGATAAAACTTAGCCTTGTAAACAAGAGTGACGCGGAAAACGATATAGCAATCAGATTAAAAGAAATAGCATCGCTGTCTAATGCGGACAAAAAGCTATATTCCGCATTCGCAATGCGCGTTGTAAAGGTAATAAACGAAGACGGATTAAAAACAAGCGAGCCTACATTTGAAAAAGAAGATTGGGTGTACCTGTGCGACAGTATAGACGGCTCCAAGTTTAACGAGCTAGCCATCATCGAAAACGATAAGGTCAGCGGACTTGATCAACAGACACTTGCCGACAAAGAGGGTAACGGGAAAATCGTAAACGTATCGGATTATTGGCTACAATTCAAGCTCCTGTCCTATGACGAATACACTGCAAAAATCGGTGAAAAAGATTTCGGCATATCGAGTCTCGAAGGTTTTCAAACATTGCAAGGCACGAGTTTTTCGTTCGATTTATCAATCTTGTTCGAAGTCAATGTCGACGTTTAGAATGTCACTACATCTAGAATAAACAAAACAAGCGGTCTATAAGTAAATATATTATAGACCGCTTATTTTTGCCGTTTCAAATATTGATATGATAATTATGCAAATAAAAATGAGCTCGGTTTAATTCGAACTCATTTTTACATTTAATTCGTTTTAAGTTTTAACTTACAAAATAATTCGCAAGTCTAACACTTTACTTTATAACGAGCTTTGCAAGGTTAGCGAGTGCCGCAACGAGTGCCAATACACCGCCCACGATAGCGCCGTAAGCGAGCGTAAAGCTACTCTTTAGATCGCTGCCCAAGGAGCTGTATACATTCGTCAAATCCGAATTCGGAATCGAATATTGGATAGTGAGGAAGAAGAATACACCTGAAACTACGAAAGCCGCAGCCGCGATGAAGTTAGCGAACTTGCTGCCCTTACCGAGAGCCGCGAGAACGGAGAATACAACGCCAACCAAAGCAAGGATATAGGTGAGAAGATTCATAAACGAGAAATTGAAATATGTCGTGGTCACATCACCTATAAGTGGAATGCTGGTAGTTTTCTTGTAGCCGAACGCCACTTGAGCACCGGTGTAAGTCGCGTCGTTGTCAGTAAAGCCGATTGCGGGCAGGAACATCATGCATATAGCAGCAATGCCGAGTACAGCCGCAACGAATGCGATAATCATGTTGAGTTGCTTGTTATTAACTTTTTTCTTTGCCATAAAATTATACCTCCTTCTTAGGCAAGTTATCTACATTATACCATAATATCATATATTACGCAAGCGGAAACGCCGGAAAAAACAATCTAAAATCATATACGAAAAACCTAACGTTTTTGCTTAGTGTATTATAAAATCCGCATAGAAACCCCTCGAAAACGTTTTTCGCGCGTTCTAGGGGCTTTTTTCGCGCTTAAAATCGATGCCATGAAAAATAAAGTAATTATTTTATAGCATAACAAGGGCAAAATGCTTTTCTTTTCCGCGAAAAAGTGGTATACTAAAATGGTAAAAATTGTAAAATATTCGTCAAAAAAACAGCGAATACGAAC
>CAVEYH010000022.1:0-2860 GCA_963620055.1 bacterium
AGTCTTGCGTTTTTTAATGCAAAGTAGTATAATTGACTCATGAAATATGTTTCTGAAAGTGAACTAGATACATACAAAATCGCGGCCGAATTCGCAGATACGTTAAAAGGCGGCGAAATCGTGCTTCTCAGCGGTGAGCTCGGAGCCGGTAAAACCGCTTTTGTGAAAGGTCTTGCCGTTGCATTGGGTATAAATGATGAAGTTACGAGTCCCACATTCACGCTTATGAACGTGCACAAAGGCAAATTTACCCTATACCATTTTGACGTGTACAGATTAAAGAGTGGTGAAGAGGCATACACCGCAGGACTTGCGGAGTTTTTTGGAGAAAAAGATTCGGTGTCTTGCATCGAGTGGTGGCAAAATATAGACGACGCAATAGTTGGAGATACAATAAAAATTACGATAAAATATCTCGGCGACGAGAAAAGGGAGATACAAATTGAACGGTAAACAACGCGCGGCACTGCGCTCAATGGCAAGCACGATTGATTCGATTTTTCAAATTGGAAAGGACAATATCGGCGAAAATCAATTACAAGGCATAGACGACGCGCTTGAAAAACGCGAGCTTGTCAAAATCTCAGTTTTACGTTCCAGTGAAATGACGGCAGGCGAAGTGCTAATTTATTTAGCCGACAAATTAAACGCAACACCGGTATGCTCGATCGGAAATAAAGTAGTGCTTTATCGCAGATCAAAGTCCGACAAAATAAAGCATATCGAGTTTTAGGAGAACGGCGTTGAAATATATTGCAATTGATACGGCAGGCGACCCCACCGTAATACTTGCCAAAAACGGCGAGGAAAGTTATGTATCGCTTATATCCGAGCAAAAACGTACGAGTGAAGTACTTTTACCGCTTTTAGATAAGTCGCTTGACGAGAGCGGGATGTCGCTACAAACACTTGATTTTATGGCAGTTGTGACAGGACCGGGTAGTTTTACCGGCATTAGAATAGGCGTAAACACGGTAAAGACGTTTTCTTACGTTAACGGAACACCGATTGTAGCGATCGATTCACTCAAAAAGCTCACATATAACAATATCCCAAATGGAGCGAGTGAGATAATATCCGTAGCGCATGCGTATGCTAATTTTTGTTATATCGCAGTATACGGAACGGATAGATCAGAGCATGAAGCTCCGCAAACTCTTGACTACGTGTCGGCATGCGAGTTTATCAAATCACATAAAGATGCCGTGACTTTTGCGGATAAATCGGCAAAAGAAAGATTGAATTGCGAATGTTATGCGGACGATACGGCTGTATCGCTTGCGCATGCCGTCGAAGATTTTTTTGCAAACGGAAGGACGACAGATTACACTAAAGTCGAACCGTTTTATCTCATGAAATCCCAAGCGGAGAGAGAACTTGAGAGTAGAAGCAAACACGATTAAAATAACTTTAGCTTCGCCAATCGATGCAGAAGCAATTGCCGAGCTTGAAAAGGCATGTATCGAGTGTCCGTGGAGTGAAAGACAAATAGCCGAATCGATTAAAGATAACGGCTATACTTTTTTTGTTGCAAAATACGAAGACATGTTGGTCGGATATATAGGGTGCAATTGGTGTCTTGACGAAGGCAATATTTGCAATGTCGCTGTGTCCGAAAAGATGCGAAGAAACGGCATTGCGACGTTGTTAATAAATGAGCTATGTATCGAGGCTGACAATCGTGGCGCCGGTAAACTTTTTTTGGAAGTAAACGAGAATAACGTGTCGGCGAAATCGCTATACGAAAAGCTTGGTTTTGTAACTTTATATCGTAGGCCGAATTATTACGGCTCGGATTCCGCTTTGGTAATGGTAAAAGAAATCGTCGATTAATGCGGTGGTGTGGAACCGCTTACGCTAAAAAGTCGGACGCAGTTAAAAAAAGAACAAAACAAAAGGAGAAGGCAACAGTGAAATTTGCCTTAATAAATGTATGACAAAACGAAGAGTCGCACTCGTGACGGGTGGAGCAAAGGGAATAGGTAAGGCAATAGTCGAAAAGCTTGCAGTGAGCGGTTTCTCTGTTGCGATCAATTATAACACATCGGAAACATCCGCATTCGAGCTTGTTACCGAGCTTCAATCGCGCGGAGTAAATGCGCTGGCTGTTAAAGCGGACGTGTCAGTTTATAGTGATGTACAGCGCATGTATGACGAATGCCGAGCATATTTTGGATTTGTCGATACTCTTGTAAATAATGCCGGTATCAGTATCATAAAACCACTTTACGAGTGTACGGAATCTGATTTTGATCGTATGATTTCCGTTGATCTAAAATCTGTATTCAATACTTGCAAAATTTTTACACCGGACATGACAAACGCATGTTTTGGCAGAATTGTAAATATAGCATCCGTTTGGGGTGAATACGGTGGTAGCACCGAGACATTATATTCCGCAGCAAAAGCAGGTGTAATAGGATTTACTAAAGCGCTAAATGCCGAACTCGCTTGTAACGGAGTTATCGTTAATTCCGTTTCACCGGGATTTATTGCTACAGAGATGAATGCGCATCTTAGCGAAGCGGAAGTGTCCGCATTTTTGCAATCTGTCAGTGTTGGTAGAGTAGGTAAGCCACAAGAAATTGCCGAAGCGGTCGAATTCCTTACTCGCGAAAATATTTATGTTGCCGGTGCGAATCTATCCGTAAATGGCGGAATATTATAAGACTACACATATAAACAGAGCATATTAGAAAATTACATAATTGACACTATATTGAATTAAATGTCGAGTTTGTAACAGAAAAAACAAAATCGAAAATAAAAAAATAAATCCCCCGCGGAAATTATTCCGTAGGGGATTGCCTTTTAGCCGATATGATTATTCGTTCTTTTCGTCGGGAGTCTCGGTATTTTC
>CAVEYH010000022.1:2992-11823 GCA_963620055.1 bacterium
AGTGTTTCCGTTACGTCAGATTCAAGAACATCTTCGACATCGTTGAACATATCAAAATCGTCTTTAGCTTGGTCGCTATCTGTCGTCTTCGCTTCGGGTTTAATGGTGTTATTTACGAAACGACGGTCATAAGAAGAATGTTTTCTCTTATCCATTTTCTTAGGTCTGTTCTCGATAGCCTTTTTAATAATTGAACCTACAACAGCGATAACAACGGCAACAGCAAGAAGGATAGAGGGGACCAACCACCATGAAATCTCACCTGTAGAAGTAGTGTTATCCGTGTCTTCGTCCGTATCCGTATCGTCCTCAGCATCGCTAGCTGCAAGATTGACGCGCATCGTGTAATCGTCGATAACATTTTCGTCGTTTTCAAGATCCTCGGTGACTTCTTCGTAATCTACACTAGAAATATCTTCGAATGTAATATCTTTAATATAGACAGTGCCGGCAATAGCTTGATTAGATTTTTCGCTTCCGCCGAGACCAAGAACAATAGCGGTAGTGCCTTCGCTTGACGCCGATTTAATATAGAATGTATATGCGCGATAAGCGGTTTTATCCGTGATTGAATCAACGGTCACTGCGGTAGACTTAAAGTCGAAGCGATAATCGTCACCGTTTGTGAGCATGATATATGCGCCGACAGAATTTTCATCGGCAATATCTTCGTCTTCAAATTTTGTCATCACTTTCATGCTAAACTTATAGTAGCTGTCGGCAGTGAGTGCAAAAGTGTTGTCGAGTGTGAGAGCAGAATAGGTCTTGGTTACGTTTTTCAACATCAACGCATTTTCAGTCTCGTCAATGCCGTACTTAACAACACCGTTTCCCTTAGAAATTGTCCAGTTATAAGGAGTCTTGATTTCGTCGTCATAAGTATCGTACAGCGACAGATCCTCATTGCCGAGCGAAACAGTCGCTTCATGGATACCATACTTTAGAGTATCAACCATGCGTTGATGAGCATACTGTTCTGCCTTGGCATTAAAAATATCTTCGGTAGAATCTGAAGCGAACGCAACTTCGGTAAAGTACACGGTACCGCTCGCCAATTTTGTCGTATTTTGATCGCGATCGCTAAGACCGAGCCAAAGCTCTACGCACATCGTTGCATCCGACGCACCACCCTTAATATAGAAAGTATAGGTACCGGATTCGGTGATTTTCTCAATGGTAGATACAACCTTGCCACCGCGTTTAAGAACGAGGTTTGCGCCATAACCGTCGAGGTTATCGGTAGTAAGCGAAACGGCAAGAGTGTTATATGACGATGCCGAAGCAGTGAAATCGCTACTACGATAGCAGAATGCCGTGTCGGTAGTAGAGGAGAGTTTTAGAACATTGCCCCAAGTCTCAAACGAGTCGATCTCGCTCGACGGAACGAGTCCGGAAACTGCATTGTCGGTAGAAACTGCGACAGCCGAATAACCGTTAGTTTCTACGGTAGAGGTTGTATATTTTGTCCAGCCAGACGGAGTAAGCGGATTTTTAAGAGTGCCGTCAGTATTGTATTCGAGCTTTTCTTCGTACGAGCCGACAGTATTAAAACTGCCGTTAGTAATGCCGGTAGAATCGGTGAAAGTATCGATCGTCACGGCTTTTGAACCATTCGACGACAAACTGTCATATTCGGCGGCAGTGATTTCGGCGATCTTAACTTCGTCGAACATAGCCACACCCTTCGAAGGATTGTTTTCAGATCCGAGACCGAGACGGAGTTTAGCTTCGTATCCGTCAGCAACGTCCGAACCTTTGACATAGATTGTCAATTCGCTCCAACCGTTGTGATTATAGTTTTCAGAAGAAATCGTTAAACTTGTCGCAGAAGCTTCGGTATATTCGGAATTGTTTTTATGCTTATAGTAAAGCACTGCATTGATACCGTCACCATCGCTTGCGTTTTCGCCGTTATACCAAGCACTGATGCGGTAGTAGGAGTAGCGTTTAAGAGCGAACGTTTTGGATTCGACGTAGCCATATCCACTCTCAAAAGTCGATGTAGAATTGTTGTAAGTAGAAACTACGAAAACATTGTTTGCGCTTCCGTTATCGAAAGGAGCGTAAAGTTGCTTTTCGAGTCCGTATTTGTTATCGTCGGAAACGCCTTCGGTAGCATTTACGATTTCCTTAATCGACGAAGCGTCACCACCGAAAGTTCCAAACTCACCCGAATTCTTAAAGTCACCGCCTACAATATAATCGGCATCTTCCAATGCACTTACCACGGTCTTGTGAGCGTTAGATTCAATGCCCTTCGTTTCCTCGTAGAATGATTTATAAGTAATCTCGGTTGCCGTAATGTTATCGAACATAACGTAACCTTTCGTAAGTGAGTTCACGTCGTCACTGCCGAGTTGCAAACTAAGAGTAGCGGTAGCTGTCTCATAAGCCGAAGTTTCAATGTAGAGAATATATTCGGCCCAGCCCTTATTTGCGGATGCACTTACGTCTACGGTATCGACTGTACCCTTAAAGCCTGCGGATTCCTCCGTTACGCCGTTTACCACGATGGATGCGCCACTGTTTGCGGATAGACCGCCGGTCTTAGCCCAAACGCTGACTTTGTAGTAAGAAGAAGGCGAGAGCGAGAAACTGCTGGAAGTATAACCAAACGCAGTAGGCACGCCGTTTGCGTTGATAAACAAAACGTTGCGGTTTGTGTTCTCATAATAACCCGAGGTAGAAGAACTGCTACCGAGTCCGAACGGAGAATCCGGCGATGCCGTTTTATATTCTTCATAAATATCCAGTTTATAATTATCCTTATTTGATTCGCCGTATTCGTCGAGTTTTAAGACACCGCTTTTAACTTGCGAGCCGGTATTACTAAAAATACTTGCGCCCGTCCAATTGTTAGGAGCGGGGATTGTGCCGGAACTAATATCGGAGAATTGCGAATTCGTAATTGTCACGGATTTAGTCCAATTCTCGTTGTATTCGGTTGTCTCTGCATCGGCAGGCTTAATGCGCACTGTTGCGCCTGCTACAAAAAACAAGCATGCGGCCAACACGACTGCAACAACGATTGCGATGTTCTTTCTTAGTGTGGATAACTGTTTCATTGCTTACACCTTTATAGTTATTTTCGCATATAGTATCCTATGACAAATATCTCATTTTCGTGGCAAAGCCACAATGCACGAGTATATAATCATAGCATTGTATAATTATATAATAATGCACGTTTTTTGGCAAACGTTTTAAGCGGTCTTAGTGAAAAAAATCCCCATTTTCACGAAATCATTATACTTTGTGCTTATCGATATTTGATAGTAGCTACAGATTTTATCGCAAACGATAAAAAGCTACAATTAAAAGCCAAAATAGTGGCGCAATAATAGCATGTAAAAGAATCCTTCTACCGCGCGTATATATAATATGAATAAAGCAATTTGTCAGACAAGCATATCCGCATATAAAAAAATGGCTACGGGGAAAATATAAAAAGAACACGAATAACTTGAATAATCAAACGTTTTTGTTTTACATTTTTATTGACTTGTGTTACAATAAATACTAACGATATGGCACAGATGAAAAGTAAAATGACAAAGCAGTCATTTACTTAAGAGCCAATTACAATTAAACGGAGGATTATGATTTTTGCAGTATAGTTTCAAGGGCGGAGTACACCCGAACGGGATGAAAGAACTGACGGCAAACGAGCCGATTTTAGCTATGCCCGCACCGAAAACGCTGTATGTACCACTGTCGCAACATATCGGCAAACCGGCAATCTCGATCGTAACGGCAGGTCAGCATGTAAAGGCGGGCGAACTGATAGGACAAGCGGACGGAGCAGTTAGTAGTAATGTGTTTTCACCTGTATCCGGCACAATTAAAGGCATAGAAAAACGTCCGGCACCAACCGGTAAGGCAGATCACATAGTTATTGACAATGATGGTCTTTACGAAGAAGTACGGCTCGATTCACTATCGAATCCGTCACCGCAAGATATCGCAGAGAGGATCACCTATGCCGGGATAGTGGGATTAGGCGGAGCGGGGTTCCCGACAGGCGTAAAATTAAAAAGTTCGGTGCCGATCGACATGCTCATTATAAACGGAGCGGAGTGCGAGCCATACATAACTTGCGATACGCGCATTATGATTGAATATGCACGTGAATTCGTTTCCGGAGCGAGAATGCTATATAGGTCACTCGGTCTTACGAAAGCGTATATCGGAATAGAAGATAACAAAGCAGAAGCAATAAACGCACTTAACAAGTATATTGCCGATAGTAAATCGGATGACATTATTGTATCCGTCTTGCCGACTAAATATCCGCAGGGCGCAGAAAAACAGCTTGTTTACGGTGTGACCGGCAAAAAAGTCCCGATCGGAGCACTCCCGAGTGCCGTCGGCGTAGTTGTCGCCAACGTGCACACTGCATTGTCGACATATTACGCGGTAGCCGAGGGCGTTCCACTGTATAAAAGAGTAATGACTGTCACCGGCGGAGGAATAACGACACCCAAAAACCTTTGGGTAAGTACCGGCATACTGTATAGCGACGTGATCGAATATTGTGGCGGACTAAAAGAAGGCAAAAGGGTAGTTAAAATGATCAACGGAGGACCGATGATGGGTGCGGCGGTATCAGGTGCGACAATCGCTTGCACAAAGACTACCGGTTGTCTGTTACTCATGACGGACGAAGAAGCTTTTACCGGTAAGCCGTCTCCGTGTATCAATTGCGGACGATGTGCGCGTGTTTGTCCCATGCGGTTAATGCCGATGTATATTGACTTGTACACACGTGCCGGCGACATTGACACGGCGATCAAGTACGGACTAAACAATTGTATCGAGTGTGGTTCGTGTACATACATATGCCCTGCAAAACGTACACTTGTTCAATCGTTTAGGCTTGCGAAGAAACAACTAAAAGGGAGGAAAAAGTAATGGCAGATTATGTAGTTTCGGCATCTCCCCAAATAACTGCAAAAGGTAATTCCACGCAAAAAATAATGATAGACGTGCTTATCGCGCTATTGCCGTCGATAATTGCCGCCGTATTGGTTTTCGGTTATCATGTGATAATAAACATTGTCGTATGCGTGATATCGTGCTGTGGGGTCGAACTCTTATACGATCTCATGATCAAAAAAGCATGGAACAAAGAGGGCTTCCTTGGTTCGTCTGTGTGGAATTTTTCGTGTTTTGTCACGGCGATTATACTCGCACTTAACTTGCCTGCTACTTTGGATATATGGGGGATGAACATATTTTCGGGAGCGGGTAGAGTACTATTCAGCTTTGATACTGTGCTGGTATGCATGCTAGGTTCGCTTGTTGCGATCGTGCTTGTCAAACAGCTTTTCGGTGGAATAGGCAGGAACTTTGCCAACCCCGCACTAACCGCAAGGGTGTTTTTGTTTTTGACGTTTGCCGCATCGTTTACAGCATCGCAAACTATAGGTTTAGGATTTCAAACAAGTACAGGCGCGACATGGCTTGGTACCGACAAGACAACCACGCCGGATGTATTATATAACCTCTTTATAGGTAATATCGGTTCTGCGGCGGTAGGCGAGACGTGTGTTATCGCAATACTGCTCGGTTACATCTACTTGTCGATAAGAAAAACGATCGATTTTCGAGTACCGCTCATGATAATAGGTTGGACTGCAATTTTTGCACTATTATTTGACGGTATAGCCAAACAGCATCTTACGGGATCCGCACTACTTTATAATATGTTGGCGCACGTCATGTCTGGCGGACTTTTGTTCGGAGCGGTGTTTATGGCGACCGATTATGCAACTTCACCGAATACATTTATCGGGAACTGTGTCTTTACGTTCGGCATAGCATTACTCACGCTGCTTATTCGTACGTATGCATCGTACCCCGAAGGTATGAGCTTTGCACTCTTAATCATGAACTGCTTAACCCCGCTCATTGACAGGTTTATTTATCCTCGTCCGTTCGGCTATGTAAAGCCAAAGAAAGAGAAGAAATCGAATGATAAGGAGGCAGTGAAGTAGTATGGCTATCAAGAAAACAACTGCGGACATGATAAAGTCCATACTCGTAATGCTCATTATCGGGTTTGTGTGTGTTGCACTGCTTGCCGTTGCCAACGAATATCTTCAATACGAATCCGTACTTGACGAAAAGATGGCAAAAGAGCTGTACGCCGTTTGTCCGACCGGAGAGGAAACGGACGAAAATGCTCTCGAATATTTTGAAATGGTCAGCGCGGACGAACTCATTAAAAAGATCAACAGTGCACACAAGAGTGAAACCGTTACAACATCTGCCGGTAAAATTAAAATGGGTGAGGTTCTTGCCGTGTATCGCGCTATAAAGGGCGATAATAGTGGATCGTACATTATTCAGGCTCAAGCCGATTGTTCGTACGGCACCGTGATAATGCTCACTTCATACGATAATAGCGGCAAGATTATTAAGACGAAATGTTATTCTCAAACACAATCATATTGGGAAACAAAGATCTCAGGAAAATACGACGGCTTTGAAAATCTTACAGGGAAGGATGGCATAATAAACGGAGAGGATATCGCTGTCGGCACGGGCGCAACCTATTCTACGGGCACGGTTGCCGCCGCCGTCACGATCTCAAATTATATGGTAACAGAACTTATCGGAGGTGCAACGGCATGATTAACCGCAACGAATTAAAAGAAACCGCACTCGGCGGTATTCTCAATAATCCGGTATTTGTGCTTGTACTCGGCACTTGTCCGACGATTGCAAAATCCGACACTATATCTAACGGCTTGGGCTTGGGACTTGCGACTGCGTTCGTGCTTGTTTGTAGCAACGTTTTTATCTCACTGCTTAGAAAGTTAATTCCGGACAAAGTCAGATTGCCGGCGTATATAGTGATTATCGCAACGTTTGTTACGATTGTCCAACTATTCATCGCAAAGTTTTTGCCTGATCTAAATGCCAGTATAGGCGCGTTTATACCGCTCATTGTTGTCAACTGTATAATACTCGGTAGAGCCGAAGCGTTTGCCAGTAAAAACGGTGTAGTGTTATCTGCGCTTGACGGACTGTCAATGGGACTTGGATTCACGTTATCGCTCGTACTTATGGGTGCGATCAGACAAGGCTTAGGAGCAATTGGCTTGTCACTGTTCCAATCGACCGCCGGTGGATTTATAATTTTTGGACTTATGATGGCACTTTTTAACTTTATAATGGAGCGAGTTCGAGAACGTAAATCGCGCGTGCTATTTACTGCAGGAGGTGAAAACGAATGAATTTTGTTGAAATTATCACCGTAATTTTGGCCGGAGTTATCACAAATAACATTGTTCTAGTCCAATCTATAGGCATTTGTCCGTTTTTGGGTGTAAGTAAGAAGCTCGATTCCGGCATAGGAATGGGCATTGCGGTTACGTTTGTGCTTGTCGTTTCATCGCTTGTTTGCTACTTACTGTATTATTATGTTTTGGAACCGCTCGGATACGCATATCTTCAAACGGTAGTATTTATTCTCATCATCGCAGCTTTAGTACAAATTCTTGATATAGTGTTAAAAAAACTTTCGCCGTCACTGTACCAAGCGCTCGGTGTGTATCTTGCACTTATCACCACGAACTGCGCCGTACTAGGCACGGCAAATAACGTCATAAGCGGTGGCTACAATCTTATCACCACGCTTGTCCATGCGTTCAGTGTAGGGCTCGGATTTACGCTCGCACTTATTCTTATGGCAGGCATACGCGAACGTGTCGATGCCGCTCCGGTTCCAAAGTATTTCAAAGGTCTGCCGATTGCGCTAATTACAGCCGGCATTATGGCTATGGCGTTTGCAGGCCTTAGCGGTTTGTCGTTTTAGGGTAGGGAGGAACGGAGTATGACTAATTATATCACGATAATGTCGTCGGGTGTGTTTAGCAAGTTTATTTTACCTGCAATCATAGTCTCTGCCGTAGCGGCGGCTCTTGCGTTTTTTCTTTCGTTTCTCGGTACAAAAATGTACGTAGACCACGATTCTCGTATAGACGAAGTCCGCGAACACTTGTCGGGTGCGAATTGTGGCGGTTGCGGGTACGCAGGTTGCGATGCGTTTGCCGAAGCGCTTGTAAAAGGTGAAGCATCTCTTTCAAAGTGTAACGCAACGTCCAAGCAAGGTAAAGAAAATATAGCAAAAATTCTTAATCTTACTGTAGAAAATTCTAAAAAAACCATTGCCGTTGTTCATTGTAACGGCGGGAACTATTGTAACAACAAATATGAATATCAAGGTTACAGAGATTGTTTTTCCGCAGAAATTTTGGCGGGAGGGAGCAAGGCTTGCGAATATGGTTGTATGGGATTAGGCAGTTGTACGAGCGTTTGCAAATATAATGCAATATCTGTAAACAAGGATCGCGCCGTAGCCAAGGTCGATTACGGTATATGCACTTCATGCGGAGCATGTATATCTACTTGTCCGAAACATATAATAGGTAGGATTCCGATCGATGCTGTTGTGTATGTTGCTTGTTCCAGTTTGTGTCGAGGAAAAGAGGTCATGGGTGCTTGTGAAAAAGGCTGTATCGGTTGTGGAAAATGTGAGAGAAACTGTCCCTCGGGTGCAATAAAAGTTATAAACAATCTCGCCGTCATCGATTACGACAAATGTGTAAAATGTGGCAATTGCGCAGAAGTTTGTCCGCGGAAGTGTATCTTGCCGTTCCCCGACGAGCGTCCGCTTATTCCGTCATATAAACCCGGTGAATCCCCCATAGAACAATAATATAAATGCATGACATCATACAAAAAAACAAAACCGAAGGGCTAATACTTTTGAAACTAGCAAAATAAAAAGAAAGGAACAATGCGAATTTAATGCACTATTCCTT
>CAVEYH010000022.1:11833-12284 GCA_963620055.1 bacterium
CTATTCCTTTTATATTAGTTTCAAAATTTGTTGACTAAAAAGTTGATTTTTGTTTTCTTAAGCAACATGAGTGTGTTTTACAATCCATTTTTTCATTGCAATTCCAACCCAAAATGAATAGATTCCAAATGTGATGATGCACAATAGTAACCATATAATCCATTGTCCAAAAAGTTGAATAGCTTTGCCATCAAACGCTAATCTTTCTCCGTTGATAACTGTGTGCTTAGCTTCCCAGTTTTTTTCCATGCAAATTGCCCAAGGTGTGCAAATTCCTAGAGTGCAAATGATAACAATAAACCCTAGAAGTCTCCAACCAATAAGTTGCAATAGTCCGCCATCAAAATATGATTCTTGCATAAAAATTTCCCCCTTTTTCTATTTTCTCGCTTTTCATTTCGATATACTAATTTTATATCATAATTCCATTAAAAATGCAATGGAAAATAAC
>CAVEYH010000023.1:0-11745 GCA_963620055.1 bacterium
GAGCAATGGAATCGGGGAACGAAGTCGAGATTGTTTATCTTAGAGAAAAACAGTATGGTTTTTGCAAGGGCTGTTTTGCCTGCCTAAAACTCGGGCATTGCGTTATAGCCGACGACATGGTGGAAGTTGTCGCAAAAATGCATGATGCGGACGTGCTTGTGTTTGCTTCGCCGGTTTATTACTACAGCATCAGCGGTCAGTTAAAGACATTGCTTGACCGTGCCAATCCTTTGTTTGACACGGATTATGCCTTTACGAAAGTATATTTTCTTGCGACGGCGGCAGAGGACGAGAAAGAAACTGTCGAAGGAAGTGTCAAGGCCGTTCAAGGTTGGGTAGATTGCTTCCCGCGTTGTGAACTGAAAGATGTCGTATTCGCCGGCGGAGTAAACGATATCGGCGACATTGAGGGGCATTCGGCATTGAAAAAAGCTTATCAAATCGGCAAGGAGGCATAATTAAATGGCAGTGAAACAGACGGCAGGCAGGGATGCGCTGGGAGAGTTTGCACCGGAGTTTGCACATTTCAATGATGACGTTCTATTCGGAGAGAATTGGAACAACGAGGATATTAACCTAAAAACGAGGAGTATCGTCACCGTAGTCGCTTTGATGGCGCAAGGGATCACGGATTCTTCTTTGAAGTTTCACCTTCGGAATGCAAAGAATCACGGTGTAACAAAGAAGGAAATCGCCGCAATCGTTACGCACGTCGCATTTTATGCGGGGTGGCCCAAGGCATGGGCGGTATTTTCTTTGGCAAAAGAGATTTGGACAGAGAATGGCGCGACGGATGCGAGAGCGAAACACGAAAACGAGATGATTTTCCACATCGGCGCACCGAATGATGCCTATGCAAAATATTTTATCGGTCAAAGTTTTCTGGCACCGGTATCTACCGAACAACTCGGTATTTTCAATGTGACATTTGAGCCTAGTTGTCGCAACAACTGGCATATTCACCATGCAAAGAGCGGTGGCGGGCAGATTCTCATCTGTGTTGCGGGCAGAGGGTTCTATCAGGAGTGGGGCAAACCCGCGCGTGAGCTTCATCCGGGCGACACGGTAAACATTCCTGCCGGCGTGAAGCATTGGCATGGTGCGGCACCGGACAGCTGGTTTTCACACCTTGCCATGGATGTACCCGGCGCGGACTGTTCTAACGAATGGCTCGAGCCTGTAGATGATACGGCTTATATGAAGGCAACCGCCACAAAAGCCGATATGTAGTATAAAGAATTTGTAAAACAGACTATCTTAAAACCGAGCGTGGCTAACTAAATAACCACGCTTTTTCTGTTGCGTTTTTTTATGCAAAGCGGTATTATTATATCTGCTACGAGTGTTATTGTGCTACCTAAGCGAGCGATATCGTGGCTTACGGAACGAAGAGAAAAACGCATGAAAAGAACAAACGACCTTGGCAAAGATAAAATGTTTCCGCTGGTGTTACGGCTAGTGATTCCGTCGATGCTGGCGCAACTTGTAAACGTACTGTACAGCATAGTCGACAGGATTTTTATAAGCAAAATGGCCGACGGCGATCTTGCGCTGGCGGGAGTCGGCGTATGCGGTCCTATCGTCACGCTCATCACGTCGTTCAGTTATCTTATGGGACTAGGCGGAGCACCGCTTCTTGCCATGAAAATGGGCGAAGGCGATCACAAGTCCGGCGAGCGCATACTCTTCAATTGTTTCGTGATGCTCGTGGGGATCTCCGCGATACTTACGGCAAGTTTTTTGATTTTCAAGCGCCAACTCTTGCTCGCATTCGGCGCGAGTGAAGATTCGCTCGTATATGCCAACGAGTATATGACGATCTATGTACTGGGGAGCGTGTTTGCGCTATTGTCGGTGGGGCTTAACAGTTTTATCACTGCGCAAGGCTTTTCGGGAACGGCAATGATGACCGTCATAATAGGCGCGGTAACCAACGTCATACTCGACCCGTTGTTCATTTTTACGCTCGGGATGGGTGTAAAGGGCGCGGCCGTTGCGACGGTGATCTCACAATTTTTATCTGCAACGTGGGCAGTGCTGTTTTTGATACTTTCAAAACGTCTCGAAGTAAGACTAAAAGCGCAAAAACTGTCGTGGAGATTCATGATGCGAGTAATGAGACTCGGTTTTTCACCGTTCATAATAATCGCTACCGACAGCGTGCTAACGATCGTGCTCAATTCCGCATTACAGAAAACCGGCGGTACCCAAGGCGATATTTATGTTGCCGCAGCAACGATTGTCGTCAGTTATATGCAAGTCATTATAATGCCGATGGGCGGACTTACGATGGCTTGTCAACCGATAGTAAGCTATAATTACGGGGCAAGGAACAGTGCACGCGTGCGAGCCGCCGTGCGAGATGCCACGATCATTATGTTTTGTTTCACGATAACGATGTCTGCCGTATCGCAGTTTTTACCGCAATACTTCGTGCACATTTTTACCGAGAACATCGACGTCACGTCCGTGGCGGTCAAGGGCATGCGCGTGTATACCTTGGGCATAGTCGTGCTGTCAATGCAGTATATAGGCGTGGACTTGCTCGTGGCCCTCGGCAAGATAGGCGTAGCAACGCTTTTGTCGCTGTTTCGTAAGATCATGACCATCGTGCTAACTGCGGTTTTGCCCGTGTACTTTGGCACTTTTACCGCGTTTTACGGCGAGCCGATCATGGATATCGCCAGCGGACTAACTTCGACAGTGTTGTTTTTAATTGTACTCAAACGCACGTTACGAGAGCGAGAAAACGATACGAGTGAAATAAGAGTGATATAAGTAATTCCCGCACATTTAGTTTGCCTATGTGTTTGACAAAAAGAGTGTGAAGCACATAATAAAATTGTATTGAACAAGTATGAAAATTGCTTGTTATAGAGTATAAAAAATCGAATAAGAGGATTGCAAAATGAATATTGATGCACTGTGGATCAACTACGAAACCGAAGAACCAAAAAAATGCGCTAGATCGCTACGGTAATCCCGCGCCGTACTTTCGTAAAGTGTTTACGTTAAAAGGAACTCCCGTAAAAGCCATACTCAAATTAGGTGCGATGGGCGTAGTAAAGGCATATATTAACGGTGAGGCGGTCGCGGACGACTACATGACACCGGGGTTTACCGATTATCGTAAACGTTTATTCGTTCGGGATCATGACGAAAGAAGAAATCCGCGATCATTTGGTGCGCACGATTCATAGAGCAAACGATCATCTTGCGACCGGTTTCCTCGGTGTAAAATTCTTGCTTCCGGTGCTATGCGAGATCGGTGAGAGCGCGATTGCGTACAAGATACTTACGAACCGCACTTATCACGGTTGGGGTTATAGCATCGTCAACGGTGCAACCACGATTTGGGAGCGGTGGAACAGCTACACCATCGAGCATGGTTTCGGTGATGTCAGCATGAACTCGTTTAATCATTATTCGCTCGGGTCATGTTGCGAGTGGATGTTCAAATTCTGTCTCGGAATATCACCCGTCGAATCCGATCCGGGGTTTAGAAAAGTACTCGTTCGTCCGTATGTCGATTTTTCCGGCAAGCTCACTTCCGCATCGGGTAGCTACGACAGTAGCTTTGGCAAGATCTCGGTCAAGTGGGAGTCTGTGGGCAATACCGCGCGCTACAGAATCGAAATTCCCGTAGGCATCACTCCGATTTACGATTTTTCGGCGTATAAGTCGGCAGTCAAAGACGGTGACACTTGGATACTCGAGAAGTAAGCAAAAAAATCTTGATTTAATTGCGCGCGTGTGGTACAATAACGTGTATGAAGCTTTGGATAAGAACACAAAAAGGTGAAAAAATATTACATTCGGTGACCGTGGACGTCACTGCCGTTCCCGATGCGGATGCACTCACCATGCTACTTCGAGAAACGTTACTGCCTATGGACGTTCCGACTCCGGCGGTACTTGTGTCGCATGTTATGCACCTCAATAGGTTCAATCTGTGCAGATTCAAAAAAGCAGATTTTATCGAGCATGTCGATTTTGATTCGATGACAATTGAAGTCATGCGCAACGAAAAGGAAAAACGCGGGCATAAGCGGACTCCGTTCGACGAAGCATAGCCCAATAAAGTCCGGACGTTATTGCGGTAAGCAAATTTATTTAGCCGACCGACGGCTATGAAAATTAGTTGCATATAAAATTGAATATTAAAAAACGGTTCTTTGATAGAGCCGTTTTTTTGTTGTAGTTTTGTTGTAGTTTTGTTGTAGTTTTTGTTGTAGTTTTTTTGAATTTTGTTTGCCGTATTTTGTTTGTTAGATTTTTTCGTATTATTGTCAGACGGAAGTGATACGAGTGAGTTCTTGCCAGATTTTAACCATGGCAAAAGTGTCGAGTTCGCAATATTTTAACAAGTTTTTGCGCGCTTGTGCTTGCTCTGGCGGTGACATGTCCTTGATGAGCGGAAATATTGTCATCGCTTCGTCGCCGTTGTGGACGCCTTCTAGATTGTGATAGTTTAGAGTCGGATCGTTCGGAAACATTGCCGGCAAAACACTCTTTATCGAGAATGATCCGCCCATTGCCTTGTTGTAGTACGCCCCCGATCTAAACGGCACGAGCAAATCTTTCACATTGTCGCGTATGTTGAGCAAGTGATCTGCAAAACAAGGGAACTGTTCCGCAAGTTTTTTTAATTGACCGCACTCGAATTGTTTGTTATAGGCAAGTACGCACACGTTTTCGGGTATGTTTTCGCACAAACTTTCGGCAATCGCACGGCGCGGATCCGAGCCCGATTCTGCCAAGAATTCCTTGTGCTTGAGATCGCCGTTTTCGCGATCTATGTAGTGTAGAGAATATTGAAACGGAATTTGTTCGTAAGGTTTTGTGTCGTCAAAAGGCGGAACGAGTGGCATCATCGTTTCAAAGTCCAAGAAATACAGGGGGTACGACAGCGTACTTAAAAAATTGCCGATCTCACACTTGTCGATGTATGTTCCCTTGTCGTTAAGAGCGAAGTCTACTTGTCTATACTGTATCGGCGACAGCGAAGCGAATGTTATTAGCTCGGGAAAAGACACGATTCCGCGCCTATATAGGTCGACTTTTTCTCTGCACCCGTACAAATCAAAAACGTTCGGGCGCGGTAAGTCCTCGGTGCAGTACTTCCAATAAGGGCAAGCATGTGCCGATGTGCAGTTTGTGCCGATGTCGATATTTGGTTCGACGGGCGAGCCCATGATGTTTTCTGCATATTTTAGGTTTTGCTCGACGGCGGAGTATTCGTTTATAATGCGTTCGTCCACGCGTTCTATTAAAAACAGATTTTTAATGTCGAGTGCGCCGTGACGAACATATTCGTTGTTTATATAGACGATGTATACACCGGTGACATTGATTCCGCATTTTTCGAGAACGTATTTTTGGTAAGCGACGTCGACGTAAAAATACGGGTCGAGTTTAGTTTTGCTCTTGACCTCGTAGATCGCATATCCTCCGCGTTCTTTGTGCAGAATATCCACCGCGCAATACAGCCCGTCAAAATCGAATGACGCTTCGCAAATGTTTTGCACGTCGGTTGCGATGCACTCGGCGGTTTTGCGTTTCATTTCACCGAGGTCCAGACTTCCGTCTTCGCGCCGAGTCGTCACTTCGGTAAAATCTCCGAGCAAACTCATTGCAAGATCTCCGATGACATTTCCACCTTCCATACGTTTGCGCGTTGCGTCGTCGAGCTCTTTTTCTTCCGGTTTATACTTGTCGAGCCATGCACTTTTCGGACACTTCCGAAAGCTTACGTACTTCGATTTTGAAAAATTCATATATTCCCTCTGCTTCGGTTGTCGGATTTTTATAGGGAGTATACTACTTTTCCGCGAATAAATCAACTATAACGGCTCGGCAAAATATACATGTACCGTTTTTATCGCATAACCTATTGAATTTTTCCGTGGGACATGTTATAATTGCCTTAACTTCCGATTGAGGTGAGAATATGGATGCGAAGAAATTATTGATAGTGCGCATAATGCAGATTTTAGAGCGATATACCGATGCCGATCATCCGCTTAAGCAAGACGAGATAATCGAAAAACTCGACAGTAACTACGGAATCTGCGCCGAGAGAAAAGCCATAGGACGCAACATTGCGCTACTTCAGGACATGTTCGAGCGCGATTCAATGACCAAGAATGCAACCGCCATAATTATCGAGTCGGACAAGCACAATGGAACTTACCTCGACAAACGACTTTTCGAAGACTCGGAACTTCGCCTGCTCATAGACAGCGTTTTGTCGAGCAAGCATATTCCCGAGAATTATTCGAAAGACTTGATCGAAAAACTGTCGTCGCTCTCGAACGAATATTTTAAGCCGAATATAAAGCACGTTTATTCGGTTAAAGATTGGGACAAGACCGAAAACAAGGCGTTGTTTCTAAATATCGAAACCATTGGCGAAGCAATAGAAAAAGAACGGCAAATAACTCTTTGCTACAATAAATACGGTGCAGATAAAAAATTGCACAAGACCGCCGAGCACACGGTGGGCCCGTATCAACTCGTGTTACACAATCAGCATTATTATCTGGTCGCACTCAGCGAAAGATGGCATAATCTGGTGCATTTCAGAGTGGACAAGATTACGGACATCAAGATTACGGAGTCACCTCTTACGCCGATTCGTAGCGTAAAAGGCTACGCAAACGGCATCGATTACAAAAAGTATGCGACCTCGCTCCCGTACATGTTCACAGACGGGATACAGCGCGTAAAGTTCGAGTGCGACAACTGCATTATCGATCAAGTGGTCGACATGTTCGGCAAAGATATAGTGATAACCGGCATAGGCGACGACAAGTCCGAAGTTACGATCAATGCCAGTCCCAATGCAATGGAATACTGGGCGATGCAATATCTAAACTTCGTCGAGATCAAATCCCCGTCCGCGCTAAGAGATCAAATAAAAACCAACTTGCAAAATGCAACGGAGAAGTATAGATAATAAAAGAAGATGTCAATCGTGTAAGTAATATAGTCAAAGCTATTTAACAGATATAGAATAGTCGCATTAAAACAAAGATGACGTTGTATTGTAATCGCAACGTCATTTTATTTTTTTGTTATCGTCAATGCTTTCCGGAATATCAAGGGTAGAGGAGTATTTTGTTTCGTATAGAGGAGTATTTTGTTTCGTAATTTTTATAAACACTAATTTTGCGAAACGAGCCATCTTGTATGAGGTGGTATTTTTTTGCAAAAGAATAAATCAATGTACCAAAAATGTCGCAAATGATTTTGTATAATGATAGCGAAATCAAAAGAAGGAGAGATAAAAACGATGAATGAATTTGACAAAATCATTGGTTACAAAGATGTGAAAGCGGAGCTTGTGAGAGTGTGTGACATGCTCGTGAATGCCGAAAAGTACGCAAAGCTCGGTGTTGCGCCGATCGGTGGGTTATTGCTCAACGGAGAGCCCGGCGTCGGCAAGACGTTGATGGCGAATTGTTTTATAAATGCTAGCGGAAGGCGTGCGTTCGTGTGCAGAAAGAACAAGCCCGACGGAGAATTCGTAAACGAGATCAAGAAGGTATTTACGGAAGCCACCACGAATGCGCCGTCGATCGTTTTTCTCGACGATATGGACAAATTTGCCAACGAAGACAACTACAACTCGGATGCCGAGGAATACGTTACGGTTCAGTCGTGCATTGACGAAGTAAAGGGCAAAGACGTTTTTGTGCTTGCCACGGCCAACGAAATGCGTAAGTTGCCTCGGTCGTTGCGTCGTGCGGGGAGATTCGACAGCATAATCGAAGTTAGACCGCCGAAAGGGCAAGATGCCGTGGACATAATAAAGCATTATCTGTCGCAAAAGCAGTTCGTGGCGGAAGTCGATGCCGCAGACGTTGCAAAGTTATTAGACGAAAGATCGTGTGCGGAGCTTGAATCCGTAATCAATATTGCGGGGCAATATGCAGGGTATGCGAATAAAGAAAAGATAGATGTCGACGACATTATCAATGCGTGTATTAGGGCGATTTACGGCGCACCGGAGAGTAGTATACCGCATGATTCGTTTGTATTAGAGCGAGTAGCATATCACGAAGCAGGCCATGCGGTTGCTGCCGAGGTCTTGCGACCGGGGAGTGTAAATATTGTTTCAGTGCGCAATGCAACGGGGGAAGCGAGCGGTGTTACGTCTGTAAATCTTTCGGACGATTATTGGTATTCAAAGTCGCGCATGGAAGAGAGAGTTGTATCTATTTTAGCGGGGAAAGCGGCTACCGAAATTGTTTTCGGTGAGGTTGATATGGGTGCAAATAACGATATTCATCGAGCATTTGACATAGTGAAACGTTTTGCCGACGACTATTGCGCATACGGGTTTGGGAATTTTGAAGGAATGACCGTCATGAAATCTACGGATAGGCTTGTCACAAGAAAAGAAGATCGCATAATAGCCGATATGGACAATCTTTACGCAAGGGCAAAGACAATTCTTGTACAGAATAGAAAATTTTTGGATGCGCTCGCAAAACGTCTGCAAGAAAAAGATACGCTTTTAAGCTCGGAAGTGAGAGAAATTCGTGAGAAGGCCATAGTCTAATGAGAAAAGAAGTTATAAAGTACACAAAGACAGTCACGAAAGATACTCGGCTTACGGAAATGGCCAAAGTCATAAAGACTGTAGAAGAGTTAGAGTACATACTGAGAGTATCAGCGAAAAATCACTCGAAAACGCGCGTCCGCTACAATTGGTTTTACGGGACTTTTTAGAGTTTGTCGGAGACAGTGTACTTGTCGCGCACAATATCGGTTTCGGTATCAAATTTTTGAAAATGTCTGTGGAAAAGCTATCGATGCCTCCGATAAAGAACAAGACGGTTGATATGCGAACGTAGAGAGATTATATGTGCGTTGACACGTAAAAACATTATGGAGCATTTGTATTATGAAGTTAAAAGAGAAAATTAAAGCAATAATCATGCGACACAAAGATTTGATAAACAATGAAATTTTACTGCCCGTGTTTATAGACACGTTGGTCGAAGGTGGAATAGAATGTTTCGATGAGATGCGAGCCCTCATCGAAAGAGCCGGAGTGGATCTAAAAAAGGTCGATTTTACAAGACTAAGGTAAATAATTTATTGATTTTTTTGTGACAGGTTATAAGTTTAAGTAACACACAAAAGCGCGTGAGTTTAGTCAGGACTTGTGCGCTTTTTTGTGTGCTATGCATGAAAACGCAGAAAATTTCTTAAATAGATTGATATTTAGACTTAAGTATGGTACAATATGAGAGAATTAGAGTGACGTGTGGGTATTGATACTATGAAACGGTAGTTGCACTTATTCTAATACTCAATAATCGTAAAGGTGATTGTTTATGAAAATTGTAAAATCGATTGACAGAGAGAGCCTAATAAAAGCCGGTATTTTGTATATGAAGGCGACCGACAGATATGCCGAAATCATGGAGGAATATCCTCAGGAAAAGATATTGATGAAAGCACGTCCGCTCGATGGCCGTGATCTTATCAATATAGCCGCATTCCTAAAATTCAAGCCGAAGCTTGACGGCACGGGTGAACCGCTGACGGACGAACAGTTTGATGCCGAGTGCAGACGACTCATAACGGCATTTGCGAACGACGACAGAGAGCAGATTTTCGGTTTTCTCGACGATTGGTACAAGTTTGCGACTAATTATACAGCTCCCGAGGATATCAAAACCGTTGACGAAGCGTTGGCGAACTTTGTCTACATCTCTTCGCAACAAGGTATATCGGTGACGAAATTGCGCGAGTTTCCCGATTACTATAGGAGTCGTTATCTCGATCTCGATTCCATGATGGAATTGCAGAACATGCAGAGCGAGATCTCGATTCAGACCTCTCAAGAGGTGCCGTTATTCTTCCAACAGGGGCTACAAATCGATTCGGATTCGTTTAGACAATTCGAGAACATGGATCCCGAGGAATATAAAAATCAACCAATTGTGCCGGGATTTGAGGATTTTAAGGAACGCTTTACTTGCGAAGCAATTTTTGACAAAGCGTTTCTAGAGGCGTTCAAGCTCACGGAGCCAGCGCCGAAGGATCAGGTTTCCGTGCGCAAAATGGTTGTGCCCGCCGAGATGTTGGCGTTAAAGGATGCGGACAAGAATTCTCCCGAATTCAAAAACAATGCGGAAATTCTCGGAAATGCCGTGCATGCATCGACCGGAACCACGCAGACGGGCTTTGGCTTAATGCAATTGTATGCCGATCTTACGGGCACGATCACGAATTATAGAATGATTTTTATCGATGGTGTCAGCATATTTGATATGTTGCCGGAGCCGAAGAAGGAAACGGATGCAAACGCAATGTTGTACGATGCTCTATGCAATCAGACGGGCGTTGTGACTTTTGTTCATGTTGCGCAAATCAACGATAAATTTGAGTACCGTATCGACGTTTTAGATACGCGTACGGGTGAAAACGATAACCCCGAGTACGTTCAAAAGATTACGGCACTTGATGACGAGCAGGCTAGAAAAGAATTGTTCGACAAGTGCGCGCAAAAGATTTCGAGCGTGCTTGAACCCGCGTACGAAAACTATGTTAAAGAAGGTTTTACAAAGATTCGCAATACGGCAAACGAGCAAATAGCAAAGGGGAACGAGGAAAACAAAGATCTTTCGTATGCTCTGCCGAAAGCCGATAGACACGGCATGCAAACCGCGTTCTTTACCGTTGACGAAGTAAGACGTCAATATTTAGGTTATACCAAAGAGTATTTACAAAAGCACCCCGAAACAAAGAGAGATTTGGAGAATCGCAAGCTTGACGAACGCGATTTTCAGGATCTGTTTATTTTCACAGAGTTAGCCGGAACGCTTGGACTCGGAGATCATGATTTATTACCGAACGAAGTAAAAGCCGAAGCCGAGAAAATGGTAAATGCTTTTGCGTCTCAGGATCGTGATGCGCTCAGGACTTATTTTGACAGGATGTTTACATTCTTACAAAATTACACCGTGCCGGAGAATATCGACACGACGGAAGACTGGATTAGAGCGGTTGCATACATTCGTGTACAGCAGACAATCACCATAAAACTCATTGAAAATCCGTGGTATCTCGAGGAGAGATCCCGCACGGAACTTGACCAGACTAAATTCGATGCATTTGAGGCAAATTATTATATTGCGTCCGAAGATCTGTTGCGCTCAATGAAGCGTCAGACAGGGTTAAAACTTGCGGTCGGAGAATTGTTTGCGGATATCCTCGAAGAAAAACGCCAAAAAGATGCCGAGGCCGACGATAGGGCACCCGACGAGATCGAATTTGACAATGAACAGTTCGATATCGACACGAGACGTTCGACGTACTACAGAGCGGCCTATTCGGTAACGAGCAGGCGCATAATGCGTCTTAACGATGCGACCACTCCGGAAGGAAACTACACGTTCAAAGTTAAATTGCCACATATCGCTCTCTCTTGCGCGGGTGAGGGTGTCGGCGAAGCGAAGATCAGGAACGAGGCAAACAACTTCTTCCATGAGTTCATCGAGAAAATTTACAACGCCAGCTACACAGAATCGGGCATCATAAGGAGCTATCATTTTAAGAATGAAGATGCGGTAGACTCGATGCGCCTCATTTTCCTTGACGGCAAATCGGCTTATGACATTGTGACGGAGAACGGGCAAAAGCCGTATGATCACAATGCAGCCAAAAAATTGGTTTTTTCGTCGCTAATCAATCAAAACGCTTTGGTGCAGTTCGCACATATAGCGC
>CAVEYH010000024.1:0-2928 GCA_963620055.1 bacterium
TGCGTACACGATCGTAAATACGCCAATGCTTAAAAACTTCGTTGATACTGGTAGCTTGATCTAAACCGATACAAAAGTGTATAAAAACATATTCGATAGTTTATAAGTAAAATACAAAAACAACAAGCCTTCCGTAAAAATCAAATCTACGGAAGGCTTGCTTTATACTGTTAATTTTTATAAATCTATTTATGCTTTAAGAGCCGATGTGACTTCCGTCATGTCAATACCGAACGTAAAGTCTACAGACATTCCGTAGCTATTGCCATCCTCATCGAACATATACAAGCAAACAGAAAGAGTGTCCAGCGCATATTCACCGGAGTTTTCGGCGGTTTCTTTCACGTTGAATCTTACGCCGGTATAATAGAATTTTGTCGGAGCAATCAATTTTCCGGTGCCGTCTTCGTTTTTAACAAGATAATAAAGCTTTTGACTGTCGTTAGAATCGACAAAATACGAATCCGAAGCATCGTTAGCCAGTCTAAAATTGTCCGATTGCATTCTATTTTTGTACCAGCCGTCCAGCGCGTCGGCAGTCGCGATATTAGCTAAATTGTCGGTTAGCGTCTTTAAGTATCTTGGACTTTTCACACTGTTTATAAGAATGTAAGCCGTTTCCGATTTAATTTCCGTCTTGGTGACCGACGACCAGCTGTCCGCGGTTTTGGTGTAGACTTTGTAACCGCTGTCTATTGTTTCGATGCCGTAACCCTGTGCCAAAGTCGTATCGTTAATTGAGGTTACCCCGCATTCGCTGAGATCGATAATATCGAACGTGTCGCTCGAGTAGACGCGATACATTGCATCCACTCCGTATACATTATTGCTAAAGGTGTAACCTTCGGCTTCCGAACCGCCGACATCGAAAGTTATAGGGTATACATTCATTTTGTAGTTGCCGTGGTTTTTAAGCATCTCTTTGAAATTTGTGCAATCGTCTTGCTTCACCCAACTTTGCAGGTCATTTGCTTTTTTGTTTTTGTCGAGTCCCGCATCCACGTCGACGGCGCCGCAAGCAACTAGCGGAAACGCACATACAAATGTAAGTACTACCGCCAAAATTGTTCTCAACCATTTTTTACTCATAATTTTTGCCTCCAAATTGTTATTTTACTCGGACAAATTATTGTCCGAATAAAGTTTACAGTGATTTTCATTGTAAGTACTATATATTATAATCTTATAAGTTTAATTTGTCAATACCGAAAAAAATTTTTTTTGTACAATGCAAAACGGCGCACGAGTTGTTTCGTACGCCGTCTTGCGATTTAGGAAAGGATTTAAGAGATTGGCTAAGGTTTTGTGGCATCAATGGGGCGGATATCCCGCCCGCAGCCACAATTTTGAACGATGCGCCACATTTTTTACGGATAATCTTTGGCGCAAGGGTATTATGTTAGTTGTTTTGAGCCTCCGTAGGCTTTAGCGATTTTTCGCAAAGTTTGCGCTTAAGCTCATGTTTTCTTTTTTCGTGTCTTTTTACATCTCGGCATGCCACGAATGCCATCAATAGCACCGCCACAACTGCACATACGACACCGATTACTGTTTTCATATTTTGACTCCGTTTCCGCATTCCCGACGGGCGAGGGAGAACAACAAAAATACTCGCCCTATCTCGGGATCATGTCCGCACGGTACTTAGCGGATTGCGGTAAGTTTCGGTTTTCGGGTTATGAGTTTTTTTGCTTTACCTAAGCAACGTTTTCAGTTATCGCCTAAGCAACAAGTTCTTTTCAATTTACCCGAA
Organism: bacterium; assembly: GCA_963620055.1. Lineage (GTDB taxonomy): Bacteria > Bacillota > Clostridia > Christensenellales > Pumilibacteraceae > UBA10677. The sequence continues at coordinate 1,754 of CAVEYH010000024.1, forward strand.
CGATAAGTTCCACTTCAGCGTCACAAGTATCTTAAACGCTCCAATGTTAACCTTCGTTAACATATTAGCACATGCTAACTATATTGTCAAGCAAAATATTAACCTAAATTAACTTTTTTTGAAAATATTTTTTGTATCGAATTATTTGAAAATCATATCGCTATATTACGGATGGAGCGGAGAAGTGATTTGTCTTGACTTTTTTGAATAGTTATGCGATAATTTAACGGAAAAATCAAACTACGGAGAGCAACTTATGATAACGATAGTGGGTGTTGGCATTGAAAAAGGTGACATTACAGAAAAGGGTAAAAAGGCGATAAAAAACGCAACAAGGGTGTTGTCGCGTGTACGCATCCCGATGAAAACTGAAGTTATCGGCAAAAATTTTGCTGGCACCGATTACGAGAGCTTGGACGAATTTATTGCGAGCGAAGTCATCAATGCGGAAAGCGCGAGCGGAGACGTGGTTTATTGCACACTCGGTGACGGCTATACCGATACTGCCGTAATCGCCATTATAAGTAAACGTCCCGACGCCATGATTATACCGGGAGTATCCGAGTATCGCGGACGCAAACCGCACGGCGAAGTAATGTTCGTATCGGCTTGTGATGTGAAAACTGTAAAGTATTTTGATTCGCGTTTGCCACTCATGGTGTATGGCATCGACGATGCGCTCATAGCCGGCGAAGTCAAACTTGCATTGACCGACGTGTACGGTGACGAGCAAAAAGTGATTTTTTCGTCTACAGACGAACAAGTTGAGATTGAGTTATATGAGCTTGATCGCCAAAAATCATACAAGGGTGCCGCGCTTTTTATAGCCGGCGAATCTGACTTTATGAACAAGTCGCGTTACGGTTTTGCCGATCTCATGGCGGTAATGTCGCGACTTACTGCGCCCGACGGATGCCCGTGGGACAAAGTGCAGACGCATGAAAGTATCCGCATAAACATGATAGAAGAAGCGTACGAAGCGGCCGATGCGATAGACAGTGGTGACATAGACAATTTGCGCGAAGAAATAGGCGACGTGTTGCTCCAAGCTGTTTTTCATTGTGATATTGCCGAGCGTACGGGCGAATTTACGTTTTCCGATGCGGTAAACGAACTTGTTACAAAGCTTGTAAATCGTCACACGCATATTTTTGGAGCGAACAAAGCGACGGATC
>CAVEYH010000024.1:2938-11570 GCA_963620055.1 bacterium
GCGTTGTATTATTGGGAAAAAGCCAAAGCAAAAGAAAAAAGTTACGATACGTTGTCTGAGCAACTTGATCGCTTGCCCGAATCTTTTCCGGCACTACTTCGCGCCCAGAAAGCATACAAAAAATCGATTAAGGCCGGACTCGATCTTGGCAAAGATTTAGTTACGGCAAAGCTAAACGAAATGTTCAAAAACGGCATAGACAAAGACAACGTCGGAGAATTTTTGCTATACGCGGATTTTTTGTCTACGGCAGTCGGTGCGGACGGAGAAGCGGAGCTTAGCAAGAGTGCGGCACAGTTTATCGCGGAAATGAAACGCCGTGACGATGCAGGCGAAATCAAAAAGGACGAGAACAAGTGAACGAAGTAAATGCACCGTTTAAGATAGGTGACGTCGAGATAAAAAACCGACTTGTGCTTGCGCCCATGGCAGGATATACCGATTACGCCATGCGGAAATTGTGCGTGGAGGCGGGAGCGGGACTTACGGTTACGGAAATGGTCAGTGCAAAAGGGCTTGTATACAGCCCGCGCAAGTGCGCCGAATTGCTAATAACCGCACCGGAAGAAAAGGTGAAGTGCGTGCAACTGTTCGGACACGAGCCGGAATTTTTTGAAAAAGCCGTTCAGACCGAGGAGCTTGCTCCGTTTGATATTATCGACATAAATATGGGTTGCCCCGTGCCGAAAATCGTTCGCAACGGTGAGGGTAGCGCGCTCATAAACAATCCACCGCTTGCGGAAGAAATTGTCTCTGCGTGTGTAAAATCGGCAAACGGCAGACCTGTTACCGTAAAAACGAGATTAGGCTTTATGGAGGGCGAGTTTACTGCGATCGAATTTTGCAAGCGCATGCAAGGTGCAGGAGCATCGGCAATTACTTTGCACGGTAGGACACGTGCGCAAGGTTATGCGGGAACTGCCGATCGAGACAAGATCGCGGAAGTGAAAAACAGCCTCACAATACCGCTTATAGGTAACGGAGATGCGGACGAAGAGACGGTGAGCGATATGCTATCGCGTACCGATGCGGTTGCGATAGGACGCGCGGCAGTGGGGAATCCGTTTATTTTTTCTAAGATTTTGGGTAAGTCCTCGCACGAGTCCGTCAGGAATACCGTGCTACGTCATATTGCACTCAGTTACGAAGCTTACGGAGACAGATATACTTATATCAACATACGCAAGCATCTGTCGGCATACTTAGGCGGAGTCCGCGGAGGAAAAGAGATCCGCATAAAATTATTTTCTGCGACAAGTACGAACGAGCTTATCGAGCTTGTAAAATTGTATTTTCCGTCAGACGAACAATAAAATCGTCAAAACAAACGTTATAGTTAATTACCGACGAAAAAAGATCGTCGGTTTTTTGTACAAAGTTGCGCTTACAAAACGACAATTTTATTATCGCAAAAACTATAGTCCGCTATTTACATTTTTCACAAATCGTTGTATAATAAAATAACAGTTCGCAATTGTTTGCGAAATAACAAAGGAGAAATCAGATGCTAAAAAAGTATTACGAGCAGTCTGCGACGGTAAACGTGCTTGACACACGTTGCTACTATGTGCCGTTCGGCAACGAAGCGGATGCATTCGATTGTAGAAAGAAGAGTGACCGCTTTATAGATCTTGACGGCAAGTGGACGATAGAGGAATTCGACAGTCCGCTGTCCGTTCCAGACGACTTTTACAAGTCTACGCCGTCTGCCGAGATCGAGGTGCCGTCTTGCGTGCAGTACTACGGTTATGATCACTTCCAATATACGAACGTAAATTATCCGTTCCCCTACGATCCGCCGTACGTTTCCAATATCAACCCGACGTATCATTATCAGCGCACGTTAAAGCTCGATAAAAAGAAAGGCGAACGCTATTATCTCAACTTTGAAGGCGTTGATTCGTGTTTTTATCTATATATAAACGATGAGTTTGTCGGTTTTTCGCAAATAGCTCATCGTCAGTCCGAGTTTGATATTACCGACGTTATTAAAAACGGAGAAAACAAGTTCGACGTTCTTGTCCTAAAATGGTGCATGGGTTCTTACCTAGAGGATCAGGATAAATTGCGTTTTACCGGCATTTTCCGTGATGTGTATATTCTCGCACGTCCCGAAGGTCACGTTGTCGATTACAAGATTAAAACTGCACTAGACGGCACCGTCACATTTACTTTAACGGACGGCACCGACGCATCACTTACATTCTGCGGAGAAAACAAGCACGTCACAAAAGGCGAAACCGTTTCATTTAAGGTAGAAAATCCGCATCTATGGAGTGCCGAAGATCCGTATCTATACGATTTACTTATCGAGTGCAATGGTGAATATATCGGTGAAAAAGTGGGCATCCGCACGATTTATATTAAGGGCGGAGTTTACTACTTTAACGACAAACCGATCAAGCTCATGGGCGTAAACCGTCACGATTTTAACCCGAGAACGGGCGCAACCGTCACGATCGAGAATATAATCGAAGACTTTACGCTAATGAAAAAACTTAACGTGAACGCTATCCGTACTTCGCATTATCCCAATTGCCCCGAGTTTTATAAGCTTGCCGATAAATATGGTTTCTACGTCATGGACGAAACCGACATCGAAGCGCACGGAGTCGTGACACGTTTTGCCGGCTACGAATGCGACAAATTTAACGAGATCGCCGAAGATCCGCAGTTCCGTCAGGCAATTATAGATCGCCAGAAATGTAATGTTGAAAGAGATAAAAACCGCCCGTGCGTTTTCGCATGGTCAATGGGTAACGAAAGCGGTTACGGTGACAATTTTGTTGCCGCATTGCAGTGGATCAAGGCAAACGACGACCGCCCCGTACACTATGAAAGTATATTGTTTGTCGATCGCAAGAAACACGGCGAAGCCATCTATTATAACGATACCGACATGGTTAGCCGTATGTATCCGGAGCCGGCATGGATGATACACGGCTACCTCGACGATCCGAAAGAGACTCGTCCGCTTGTGCTGTGTGAGTACTGCCACTCAATGGGTAACGGCCCGGGAGACTTCAAAGAGTATTGGGACATTATTCGTTCGTCCGATCGCTTTATGGGCGGATTTGTATGGGAATGGGCAGATCACGGTGTGCTATACGGCGGGAAAGGACAACGCTACGGCGGTGACTTTGGTGAAACTTTGCACGACGGCAACTTCTGTATGGACGGCATAATGTCCGCCGATCGCAAGATCACGCAAAAGTCGCAAGAAATGAAGAAAGCTTACGAACCCGTCGAATTCACTCTTATTAAAGACGTCTTGACGCTAAAGTCGCGTAACTTCTTTGCCCCGATTAAAGGCACACTCACCGTTACGCGTAAGAATATGGGCGAAGTGTTGACAACCGAGAGCCACACGGTCGACATTACCGCGGGCGGAGAAGTGACTTATCGTGTAGAACCCGCGCACGTCGTGATTGCGTCGATCACGCTTGATAAAGCAGACGGTCTACTCGAAAAAGGCCACGAGATCGCAAGAGTCGGCTTTACGAACGAGAGTGTACACGACTACACCAACAAGCATTATAAAGCGGCTGACATTACCGAGACCGGCAGACATGTTTTGGTAAATACGCCGTCCGCAAGTTACGTTATAGATAAGGCAAATGCAGCCGTCGTATCGATAAAGAACAAAAACGGCGAGATTTTGGAGAGTCCGTTTGCGCTCAATATATGGCGCGCACCGACCGACAATGACCGCTACGTTCGTGACGATTGGGAAAAGTTCCGTTATAACGAGATTTTCTCCGAGGTGAGAGAAGTTTCCGTCATAAATAATTCCGTGCGCTTTATCGGCAAGATCGCTCCGGTAAAACTCGAACCCATTGCTACATATTCGCTTGTATATGAGTTTTTCGACGAAGGCATGTCGGCATCTATCGATTACGAATTTGCCGATTGGACGACATTCCCGCCGAGAGTCGGACTTGTCACCGCACTCGACAAGCAGTATAATAAAGTCCGCTATTACGGTTACGGCTCGAACGAATCGTATATCGATCGACGTTTTTCGTGTATAAAGGATGTTTACGATGATACCGTCGATAATATGTTCGTCCGTTACGTAAAGCCTCAGGAAAACGGCAGTCACTATGGTACAGAATTTATGGAGATCACCGACGGAAAGACAACGGTTAGGGCAGAAGGCAGTTTCTCATTCTCCGCACTTCCATACTCGTCAGATATGCTAACTCACACCATGCACGACTGGGAACTTCCCGAGAGTAAACAAACATATCTGTCACTCGATTTTGTGATGTCGGGCATCGGATCGAATTCTTGCGGTCCGCGGCTTAACGAACAGTGGCAGGCACCCAAGAAAGGCAAAGGGAATATTACCATTATCGTAAAATAAACAATACTAAGTTTAACGTTATAAAGCCAAAACAAAACGCACTTTAGAGTGAATAACTTCGTAGTGCGTTTTTCGTATTTTAACGTTTCATTCGATTGTCTTTTAATCAGAAAAGAATTTTTTTAAATAAGACCGAAAAATTTTTCAAAAGTCTTGACAAACAAAAATATAAGTACTATAATAATTTAGCAATCAGGATAAAAGACTGCTAATAATTAGACATGGTGATTGCCAAAATTCACCTTGAGAATTTACGGAGGCTAAATTATGAAACAATTCAAGACAGAATCGAAGAGAATACTTGACCTTATGATCAACTCGATCTACACAAACAAGGAAATATTCCTTCGTGAGCTTATTTCAAACGCAAGCGATGCAATAGACAAATTGCATTACATTTCCTTAACCGACGACAAAGTAGACGGTGATTTTAAGATCGAAGTGCTTGCGGACAAAGATGCGCACACGCTTATGATCCGCGATAACGGCATCGGCATGACAAAAGACGAGCTCGAGAAAAACCTCGGCACGATCGCAGAATCCGGTACGCTCGCATTCAAAAAGGAAAAGGACGACAAGACCGACCTTATAGGTCAATTCGGCGTAGGTTTCTATTCGGCATTTATGGTAGCGAAAAAGATAGTGGTCACTTCGCTTGCGTACGGTGAAGAGCAGGCTTACCGTTGGACGAGCGAAGGCGCGGAAGGTTACACGATCGAAACCGCAGAAAAAGAGCATTGCGGTACCGAGATAGTGCTTTACATGCGTGACAAGGACGAAGACTGCGATTACAACGAGTTTTTGCAGGAATACACGCTCCGCAACCTTATCAAGAAATACTCCGACTATATCCGTTACCCGATAATGATCATGGCGACAAAATCACGCGTTAAAGAAAATCCGGACAAAAAGGAAGGAGACAAGGACGAGTACGAAAGCTACACCGAACTCGAGACGGTCAACAGTATGGTTCCGCTGTGGAAACAGAAGAAAACCGATATAACTGCCGAGCAGTATAACGACTTTTACAAATCAAAATTCCACGACTTCACCGATCCGATGAAAGTGTTCCATTTTTCGATCGAAGGTAACGTAAATTATACGGCAATGTTGTTTGTCCCCATGAACACACCTTACGATTATTATCAAAAAGATTACAAAAAAGGTTTGCAACTGTACTCCAACGGCGTACTTATCATGGACAAGTGCGAGGAGCTTTTGCCCGATTATCTAGGCTTTATCAAAGGTGTCGTCGACAGTAGCGATCTCTCGCTCAATATCTCGCGTGAAATGTTACAGCACGATCGTCAACTCAGAGCCATCGCAAACGGACTTGAAAAGAAGATCGTCGGCGAGCTTAAAAAATTCATGGAAGCCGACCGCGAAACTTACGATAAATTCTTTACCGAATTCGGTGTTAGCATCAAATTTGGCGTCTACAACAACTTCGGCATCAAAAAAGAAGAGCTAAAAGACCTTATTGAATTCCATTCGTCGACCGAGAACAAACTTGTCACATTGAAAGAATATGTCGGCAGAATGAAAGAAGACCAGAAGTTCATTTATTACGCTTGCGGTGACAGTGTCGACAAGATCGATAAACTTCCGCAGACCGAGCTGCTCAAAAACAAGGGTTACGAGATTCTCTATATGCCCGATCACGTCGACGAATTTGTTGTTAAGACATTGATGAACTACGACGAAAAAGAATTCTGCTCCGTCGGTGCAAAAGACCTAGGACTTGAGTCCGATGCCGAAAAAGAAGAGATAAAATCGAAATCCGAAGAGAACAAGTCGCTTACCGATTTTGTGAAAGAGGCACTCGACGGCGAAGTCAAAGACGTAAGACTTTCAAGGCGTATGGGCAATAGTGCCGTATGTTTGACCGCCGGCGGCGAAGTATCGCTCGAAATGGAAAAAGTGTTCAAGAATATGAAGAACTCTTCGCCCGTACCGGTTGTTGCCGAAAAAGTGCTCGAGATCAACCCCGATCACAAGATTTTTGAAAAACTAAAAAATCTCTACGAAACCGACAAGGATGCGCTCAAACTGTATGCAAAACTTCTTTACGCAGAGGCGCTCATTGGTGAAGGCATGGAAATTAACAAACCCGACGAATTCGTCTCCGCGCTCACCGAAGTACTGAGTAAATAGTAGCATATAGGACGTTCCTTGTATATGGCATTCCTTGCGGTTGTCACTGACACTCCACATTATTCCGAGCCGATCCTCGGGAATCTTTACCGAATGCACATTATAATATTAGTTTCATAGCACTATGTTATGCGGTGAAAAGTGATACAAAAAGACTTCCGTCGTCATTTACGGCGGAAGTCTTTATTTTGTTTGTAGTTACACTTATCGATTACACCGAGAAGAGAAGGTCGGAGTATGTCGGGATTTAACGACCAGTATTCTTTCGATACGATTGTTTCGGCGGCGTCGCAAGCGGCACGGAGTTCTTGCATAGCAACCACGACTTTATCGTGATAGTTGTGTGCGGCTTCGACTACATTCTCGATAAGTTTAGCTTCGACGACCACGTCTTCCAGCACTTTCGTTGCGGCATAAGCACGATCGGTAAGCTCGCTCACTTTCCTTGCAATATCTGTTTCGGCGAGAGAGCTCAAGCCTAGTGTTGCTTTCTTTGCAATACCGCTAGCGAGGTCTTTAGTGAACTTTGCGCATGCGGGGATAATCTCTTTGTTCGCCATCTCGATCATGGTTTGAGCTTCGATATTGATGATCTTCGAGTAATTGTCCAGCAAGATCTCACGACGAGCGGCGACTTCCACGGGGGTATAGATACCATACTTTTCGAGCAATTTGACGTTCTTTTCGTCGGTATAGCGCACCAGCGCATCCGGGGTATTTTTAAGATTGAGCAGTCCGCGTTTTTCGGCTTCTGCGGTCCATTCGTCCGAGTAGCCGTTGCCGTTAAACACAATGCGTTTATGTTTTGCGTAAGTTTCCTTGATAAGCGTGCGAACGTCTTTTTCAAAATCTGTCGACTTACTTAGGCGCGTAGCGAATTCGTCGAATTTTTCGGCAACTGCGGTATTGATCATAGTGTTCGGACAAGAAATGTTTGTCGTCGAACCGAGCATACGAAACTCGAACTTGTTGCCTGTAAATGCAAACGGTGAAGTGCGGTTTCTGTCGGTTGTGTCGCGCATAAATTCGGGTATAACGTCTACGCCCAGTTTCATTGCGGTAGCCTTGATATGTTCATACGGCTTACCTGTTTCCATTGATTCCAAAATAGCGGTGAGATCGTCGCCAAGGTACATTGAAAGAATAGCCGGCGGAGCTTCGTTCGCACCGAGACGATGATCGTTGCCCGCACTCGCGACTGACAAGCGGAGAAGGTCTTGGTGATCGTCTACGGCAGCAATTACAGCTGTAAGTATCGTGAGGAACAAAAGATTGTTTTGTGGATTCTTGCCGGGTTCGAGTAAGTTTTCACCCTCCGCGGTAGAAATTGACCAGTTGTTGTGTTTGCCCGAGCCGTTTACGCCCGCAAACGGTTTTTCGTGAAGCAGGCAAGCCAAACCATGTTTTTCGGCTATTTTGCGCATGAATTCCATTGTCAATTGGTTGTGGTCGGCAGCGACATTTACTAGTGTATAAATAGGCGCGAGCTCATGCTGAGCGGGTGCAACTTCGTTGTGGCGCGTCTTTGCGAATATGCCAAGCTTCCACAATTCTTCGTCAAGGTCCTGCATAAATGCAAGCACGCGCGGACGAATACTACCGAAGTAATGATCTTCGAGTTCCTGACCTTTCGGCGGTTTTGCACCGAATAGTGTCCTACCCGAAAAAATAAGGTCTTTTCTTTTAAGGTAAAATTCTTTGTCGATTAGAAAATATTCTTGCTCGGGGCCGACAGTTGTTACAACCTTTGCCGTGTGTTTGCCGAACAATGCGAGCAACTTTACAGCCTGATCCGAAAGAGCTTTTGTCGAGCGGAGCAGAGGAGTTTTCTTATCTAGTACCTGACCTGAGTATGAGCAAAAAGCAGTGGGGATGCACAGTGTGCCGTCCTTAATGAACGCATCGCAAGTAGGATCCCATGCCGTGTAACCGCGCGCCTCGAATGTCGAGCGTAAACCGCCGTTAGGGAAACTCGACGCATCCGGTTCACCTTTTATAAGTTCTTTACCGGAAAAGCTCATGATCACGGTGCCGTCACCCGTCGGATTTATAAAACTGTCGTGCTTTTCGGCAGTGATTCCGGTCATAGGCTGGAACCAGTGAGTGTAGTGT
>CAVEYH010000025.1:0-10904 GCA_963620055.1 bacterium
AATATAATAGCGAGATTGTGGGGGCTACCGATGAGTGGCATTTTTTTTGCTACAACGAAAGTCCGAAAATCGCTCGCATACAATATAAAAATTAATTTTTTCAAGCCACAAAGGAGGCTAAGAGAGAACGTATGAATAAGATCACCATTATTGGTAGCGGCAGAGTAGGTTCGACAATCGCATATTCGCTCACATGCAGAGGACTCGCGTCCGAGATCGTCATCATCGACATCAACGGCGAGCGTGCACTGGGCGAGGCGCTTGACATTCGTCAGGGCTTGGCATACGACAGTACATGCAGAGTTTACGCCGGCACATACGAGGATGCAAAGGACTCGAATATCGTCGTAATTACTTCAGGCATAGCGCGTAAACCCGGTCAGTCCAGACTCGAGCTTATCACCACGAATATTGCAATTCAAAAGTCAATTATTCCCGAGATCACGAAGTATGCGCCCGATGCCGTGTACATAATGGTATCTAACCCCGTAGATATTCTTACTTATTCGTTCTGCCGTTTGTCCGGTATCCCCGAAAACCGCATTATCGGTTCGGGTGCAATTATCGACACAGCAAGACTTCGCGCACGTATTGCAGAGTATTGCGGACTTGAGGTCGGTAACATCCACGCATATATGTTCGGTGAACACGGTGATTCTGGCTTCTCGCCTTGGTCATTAGCTCGTATCGCAGGCATGCATGTCGAGGATTATCAGAAAGAAGTTGAGAGAAACAACATGCTCACTGCTCAGATCGATATCCCCGAAATTGAGAAATATGTTCGCGAATCCGGCGCGCGTGTTATATCTCGCAAAGGTGCAACGTTCTATGCCATCGCTTCTACAGTGTGCTACATTGTAAAAGCCGTTCTCGACGGATCTAATACCGTGCTTACGGTTTCTAGTATGATGCATGGCGAATACGGAATCGAAGATGTGTGCCTCAGCACGCTCAACATTGTCGGCAGAAACGGTATCAGCGGCAAGATCAATCCGATGCTTACGGACGAAGAACTCGGAAAACTGCATCACAGCGCAGACGTTTTGAAAGAAATTATTGGCCAGATCAACTGGAACAACTAATCGGAGTGTAGCGAAATGGAATACCGCATAGAAAAAGACACGATGGGCGAAGTCAAAGTCCCCGCTGACAAATATTGGGCGGCTCAGACTGAGAGAAGCTATGAGAACTTCCGCATCGGCGGAGAAATCATGCCCCGTGAAATCACTCACGCATTCGGCATTTTGAAGAAGGCAGCAGCGATTGCCAACTATAACCTTGGCAAGTTACCGGCAGAAAAATTGGAAGTAATCATCAAGGCTTGCGACGAAGTGATCGAAGGCAAACTAAACGATCATTTTCCGCTTGTTGTATGGCAGACGGGTAGTGGCACTCAGTCGAACATGAACGCCAACGAAGTTATCGCGAACCGCGGAAACGAGCTTGCCGGCAAAAAACTTCTTCACCCGAACGATGATATAAACAAGAGCCAAAGTTCAAACGATACATTCCCCACGGCAATGCACATCGCAGCCGTTACGGCAATCGAAGACAAGTTATTCCCCGCAATGGAAAAGCTTGCGGCTACGTTTGCTCGTCTCGAAAAGGAAAATGAAGGTATCGTAAAGAGCGGTAGAACGCATCTTCAAGACGCTGTCCCGATCGCATTTTCACAAGAAATCAGCGGTTGGAGGAATATGATCGAAAAAACAGAAGCGCAAATTAAGCTCACGCTTCCGGGTCTAAAAGAACTTGCACTCGGCGGAACGGCGGTCGGCACCGGATTAAATGCACCGGACGGATTCGACAAAGAAGTCGCACACGAAGTCAGTGTCATCACCGGTAAAGAGTTTACGACGGCATCGAATAAATACCATGCACTTACATCGAAAGATGCGCTTGTGTTTGCTCACGGAGCCATGAAAGCGCTTGCATGCAACCTCATGAAGATCGCAAACGACGTGCGTTGGCTCGCATCCGGGCCTCGTGACGGATTGGGTGAAATCTTTATTCCGGAGAACGAACCGGGATCGTCGATTATGCCGGGCAAAGTAAACCCCACGCAGTGCGAATCTATGACCATGGTTGCCGTGCAAGTAATGGCAAACGATGTAGCCGTGTCTATGGGCGCATCGCAAGGCAATTTTGAGCTCAACGTGTTTATGCCGGTTATCATTTACAACTTCTTACAATCGGCTAAACTTCTTGCCGACGGTATTACATCGTTCGAGAAAAATTGTGTAACGGGTATCCGCGCCAACAAAGAGAAAATGGCACATAACCTACATAATTCGCTCATGCTTGTCACTGCGCTTAACCCTTATATTGGTTACGAAAATGCAGCAAAAACGGCAAAAAAAGCATATAAAGAGAACATATCGCTAAAAGAAGCGTGTGTGGCTCTCGGTTTCCTCACGGCTGAACGCTTCGATGAAGTATTCAAGCCCGAGGCGATGGCTTATCCGCACGAGCATAAAGAAAACAAGTAAAAATAAATCGGAAATATAAGCGGCTTAGCCGTGAAAGAAACGGGCGGAAACGTCCGCTACAACGAGGAAAACAACAACCGATGAAAATTAGTTATTATCCCGGCTGCACTCTAAAAACGCAGGCGAAGGACCTTGACAGGTGCGCAAGAGCTTCCGCCGCCGCGCTTGGAGTGGAAATGGAAGAGATTGAAAATTGGCAGTGTTGCGGAGCGGTTTATCCCACCGCACGCGACGAAATCGCGACAAAATTGTCGGCTGTCCGTGCACTTGACTATGCCAAGCACAACGGTGGAAAATTGCTCACATTGTGTTCGGCTTGTCATAACGTGATTAAACGCGTCAACGACGACATGATTAACGATGCTAACATCTGTACGAAAGCCAACAACTACTTAAAACTTGACGAACCGTATAGCGGAGAAACGCAGGTTATACATTACCTTGAGATGCTTCGCGACGTAGTCGGTTTCGACGAAATCAAAAAGCACGTTGTAAACCCGATAAAACGCAAGATCGGTGCGTATTACGGATGTTTATTGTTGCGCCCAAGTAAAGTAATGGCGTTCGACAATCCGGAGAACCCAACAATTATCGAAGATTTTATCTCGGCAATCGGCGGTGAGCCCGTAAAGTACCCGATGCGCAACGAGTGTTGCGGAGCGTATGTCGGATTAAAGGATCCGGCGCTCCCGATAAAGCGTAGCAAAATGGTGGTCGACAGCGCAATCGGCATGGGTGTCAAAGAAATTGTCACGGTTTGTCCTTTATGTCAATACAACCTCTCAAATAACAGCGGTGACGCAGTTAAGGTCACTTACTTTACCGAGCTTTTAGCCGAAGCATTGGGGGTAAAAGAATAATGGACGATCGTATAGAAAATGTATTGCGCATTTCAGGCACGGACGTAAGAAAGTGCATGAAGTGCGGTAAATGTTCGGGACGTTGTCCGGCATATAAAGATATGGACATAAAGCCCCACCAGTTTGTCACGTTCGTGGCAACGGGCAAGTTTGACAGACTACTAAAGAGTAATGCGATTTGGCACTGTCTGTCATGCATGGCATGTGTCGAGCGTTGCCCGAGAGGAGTGGCTCCGCAAGGTGTCATCGAGGCAGTACGCGATACCGTGATAAGGGCACAGGGTGGAAACGGCCTAAAAGCGGAAGATATTCCGCAGGTCGTGGACGAGTTCATACCTCAGCAATTAATAGTCAGCGCATACAGAAAGTATAACAAATAAGCGAGAGAAAGGATTATGCAAAGAATCGGAGTATTTATTTGTTGGTGCGGCAGCAATATAGCCGCAACGGTAGACGTACAACGCCTAAGTTCGATAATCAAGTCTGAACCAGGGGTTGTATATTCCGCCGATTATCAGTACATGTGTTCGGAAAACGGACAACAACTCATCCGCAACGCCATTCGCGAATACGGTCTTACCGGTATAGTCATTGGTTCGTGCTCACCCAGAATGCACGAGGCAACGTTCCGCAAGACAGCCGAAGCCGAGGGACTAAACCCATACATGGTTGAAATAGCCAACCTTCGCGAACAGTGTTCATGGATTCACAAGGATAGAGAAGAAGCGACGGCAAAAGCGCTCATTCTTATCCGCACGGCGATCGCAAAAGTGCGCCTAGACACACCGCTTACCGCAGGCGAAAGCCCGGTCGTAAAGCGTGCGCTTGTTATCGGCGGAGGTATCGCAGGTATACAGGCGGCACTTGACATCGCAGAAGCCGGTTTCCCCGTCGACATTGTGGAAAAGAATGCTACGATCGGCGGAAGAATGGCTCAACTCGACAAGACATTCCCGACACTTGACTGTTCGGCTTGTATCCTAACACCTAAAATGGTCGATTGTGCGCAAAGCGACAAGATCGACATTTTGTCGTATTCGGAGATCGAGGAAGTCAAAGGCTTTGTCGGCAACTTCAAAGTTAAAATCAAAAGAAAGGCTCGTTATGTCGACGAAACGAAATGCACAGGATGCAAAGCATGCATGGAAAAATGCCCGTCAAAAAAGGGCCTTAACGAGTTTAACATGAATCTCAATAACCGCACGGCAATTTATATTCCTTTTGCACAGGCTATACCTAATGTAGCGGTTATCGATCCGGAACAGTGCTTAAAGCTAAAGACCGGCAAATGCGGACTTTGTAGCAAAGTATGCGGTGCCGGCGCAATCAATTATGAAATGAAAGACGAATTTGTCGAGCGCGAGTATGGTGCAATCGTGGTTGCGACGGGCTTTAGACCGATAAAACTCGACAACTTCAACGAATACGGATATGCGGACAATAAAGACGTCATCACGTCACTCGAACTTGAACGTCTCATGAATGCCGCAGGTCCTACGAACGGTGTGTTACTTCGTCCCAGCGACAACACGCACCCGAAAGTAATCACGTTTATTCAGTGCGTCGGTTCTCGTGACGTATCCGGTTGCGGAAAGCCGTATTGCAGTAAAATTTGCTGTATGTACACCGCAAAGCATGCAATGCTTATTCGTGAGAAATACCCTGACACCGAAGTACACGTTTTCTATATCGACGTGCGTACTCCGGGTAAGAATTACGACGAGTTTTACCGTAGAGCGGTAGAGCAGTACGGTGTCGACTACATCAAGGGTATGGTCGGAAAAGTTTATAACGAGAACGGTAAACTCATGGTTCAGGGTAGCGATCTTATCAACAACGAGCAAGTCGTGATTCCGTCGGACCTAGTGGTACTCGCTACCGCAATCGAGCCGGAGCCGAGCGTGAGAAAAATCGCTACGCTTCTTACCGCAAGCATCGATACAAACAACTTCCTTAACGAATCGCACCCCAAGCTTCGTCCGGTAGAAAGCCCGACGGCAGGTGTATACCTAGCCGGTGTGTGCCAAGGCCCGAAAGATATTCCGGAGACCGTTTCGCAGGCTTCCGCTTGTGCGGCTAAGGTTATAGGACTACTTGTAAAAGATCACCTCAAAACGAATCCGTGCGTGGCTCATGCCGACGAGCAAATGTGCAACGGCTGCTCACAGTGCGCCAACGTGTGCGCTTACGGTGCAATTACATATGTCAACAAGGAATTCCGTCTCGGCGGTGGTAAGACAGAAACGCGCAGAGTGGCTTCTGTCAATCCGGCAGTTTGCCAAGGTTGCGGTGCTTGTACCGTTACTTGTCCGTCGGGAGCTATGGACCTTAACGGATTCAGTTCTTCTCAGATTATGTCGGAGGTCGAAGCTATATGCAAGAGATAATCGAAAACGAAAATAAAGAATTCGTGCCGAACATCGTGGCATTTTGTTGTAACTGGTGCTCGTATGCCGGTGCGGATTTGGCAGGATCCAGCAGATTGTCGTATCCGGCCAACGTTAAAATAGTGCGTGTGCCTTGCTCATGCCGTGTCAACCCCATGTTCGTGCTAAAAGCATTTCAACGCGGAGCCGACGGAGTGATTTTGTGTGGTTGCCATCCGGGTGACTGCCACTATGTATCCGGCAATTACTTTACGAGGAGAAGAATGGCTATGCTGTTTAGTTTTCTCGACTATCTCGGCATCGAAAAAGAACGTACGAGAGTGGAGTGGGTTTCAGCGGCAGAAGGCGCAAAATTTTCCGCAGTCATGAATGATTTTGTAAAGACCGTAACCGAGCTTGGCGAGAACAAGCGTCTAGCCGACCTTCGCGTCAAGGAGGATTAACCAATGCAAGAATTACAAAATAAAGTCCTCGAAAAAGCGAAAGAGCTACTTAGTAGCGGTGCGGTTAACAAGATAGTTGCTTGGAAGAAAGGCGAATTTGCCTATGATCCCAGCCCCGCGACGTTTGATAGCGTTGAGAGTCTGTCGGAGCTTGTGTATGACGATTTTTGCGGAGCAAACCTCTCAAAATATCTTATCGATGTAGCAAAAGGTGACGGAAAGGTCGCAGTATTTTTGAAACCATGCGACACCTATAGCTTTAACGAACTTGTGAAAGAGCATCGTGTCGATCGCGAAAAAGTTTATGTCGTTGGTGTAGAGTGCAGAGGAAAATTAGATAACTATAAGCTCGAGCAAAAGGATATAACCGGAGTCACGAGCGAAAATTATAACGGCGAAAACGTTGATTTTGTCACGCTTTACGGCTCTGCTACCGCTAAACGTGCCGAAGTGTTGCTCGAAAAATGTGCAACTTGCAAGGGTAAAAAGCATGTTGTCTCAGACGAAACAATCATTGTATATAACGAACCGGAAGTAAAGAACGATCGTTTCTCAAAGGTACGCGAGCTTGAAAGCATGACCGCTACCGAGCGTTACGAGTTTTGGAGAAACGAACTCAGCAAGTGCATTCGCTGCAATGCGTGCAGAAACGTATGTCCGGCTTGCTCATGTCGTAAGTGCGTGTTTGACAATCCGAAGTCTGGTGTCGCAGCAAAAGCCAACGACGTAAGTTTTGAAGAACAGCTTTACCACGTTATACGTGCGTTCCACGTTGCAGGCAGATGCACGGACTGTGGAGAGTGCTCGAGAGTATGTCCTCAACATATACCGCTACACCTTCTCAACAGAAAGTTTATCAAGGATATCGATACCGTTTACGGCGATTTTCAGGCAGGCGAAGTGGCAGAAGGCAAGACACCGCTCACCGAGTTTACGACTGCCGATGCAGAGCCCGGCGAAGTTTTCCGCATGACGGAGGGCAAATAATATGAAAAAAGTTATTACTGCCGATCTAACCAAGTTTTATTTCGCGCTTAGCGAGAAAATGCCACTGTATATACCGCTTAAAAAAGCAGGTGAAACCAATTACGGCTGGTATGACGGAGTAAGTGAGGTCGATATCGACACACTTAAGACCGTAAAATCTCCCAAGGATGCATTTTTCCCTCAGAGCGAAAATATGATGAAATTCCACACCGAGGGCAAGAAAATCGATATTGTCGACGTAAGAGAAGACAAGACGCCGTTTGCGATTTTCGGTGTACGCGCTTGCGATCTAAAAGCGTTTGGAATTCTTGACAACGTATTTTTAGGCGATCCGGTCGACACTTATTACAAGTCACGTCGCGATGCTGCCGTTATATTCACGCTTGCTTGCGGAAAGCCGCATGAAAGTTGCTTTTGCAAAGTGTTCGGAGTAGACGCAGCAGCTCCCGCCGGCGATGTTACCATGTGGAAAGCGGACGATGCCCTGTACCTAAATGCCAACACGGAAAAAGGCAAAAACGCATTGATGGTGGTTTCGTCGTTACTTCGCGATGCCGACGAAAAACCGGTAGAAGAGATGCAAAAAATCACTCGCGAAATTATCGAAAAACTGCCGTACAGCCATCTTGACATTTCTCGCTTTAAGCATGAAAATCTTAATGATCTTTTCAATGCACCCGAGTGGAAAGAATTGTCTGAAGCATGCCTAGGTTGCGGGACTTGCACATTCGTGTGCCCGACTTGTCAATGTTTCGATATTCGCGACTTTAAGACAAATAAAGATATAATACGTTTCCGTTGTTGGGATTCTTGCATGTATTCCGATTTTACGCAAATGGCTGCCGCAAATTCGCGTACGACGCAGCTTCAGCGCTATCGTCAGCGCTTCATGCACAAGCTGGTATATTATCCGTCACAATACGGTGATTATTCGTGCGTAGGTTGCGGAAGATGCGTTGTAAAATGCCCGCAACATCTCAATATTGTCAAAGTCATTAAAAAATTAGGGGGCGGCAACAAATGATTAACGAAAATCTCATTCCCCGTATCGGTGTAGTTACCGATATAAGAAAAGACACTTCCGACGTCAAGACGTTTAGAGTAGTCGGCCGTGACGGCAAAAAGCTTTTCGAACATCTTCCCGGTCAGTGCGCCATGGTATCAATCCCGGGTGTAGGCGAGTGCATGTTCTCTATCACGTCCTCACCGACGAACGAAGAATTTATGGAATTCTCGATCAAAAAGTGCGGTTGTGTTACCGAAGTTATTCATGCCATCGAAGTAGGACAGGAAATCACCGTCCGCGGACCTTATGGAAAAAACTTCCCGGTTGAAGGCGACTTCAAGGGCAAGGACCTTCTGTTTATTGCAGGCGGTATCGGCTTAGCCCCGCTCCGTAGCGTAATAAATTACGTCCGCCACTACCGTAAAAACTACGGCAAAGTGGTCGTGGTTTACGGCGCAAGAAGTAAAGACGATCTTGTCGACATCAATGAGATCCGCACCGAGTGGATGAACGAACCGGACTTTGAAGTATATCTCACGATTGATCGTCCGCAAGAAGGTTGGGACGGCCACGTCGGTTTCGTTCCCGCATACGTTAAGGAATTAGGACTTGATCCAAATATGACCGCAGTACTTTGCGGACCGCCGATCATGATCAAATTTACGCTTGCCGGTTTACTGGAACTCGGCTTTTCCAAAACGCGCGTATATACCACGTTGGAACTAAGAATGAAGTGCGGTATCGGCAAATGTGGCAGATGCAACGTCGGCGACAAATTTGTTTGCAAAGACGGCCCTGTGTTCAGAATGGACCAGCTTGACGAACTTCCCGACGAATATTAAGAGGTACTTAAAATGGAGAACAAAGTAAACGTTTATTTCTTCGGTAAAAAGTACGAAGTACCGGCTTCGCTAACAATCATGAAAGCGATGGAATACGCCGGCTACAAACTCGTACGCGGTTGCGGTTGCAGAAACGGCTTTTGCGGTGCATGCGCGACCATTTACAGAATAAAAGGTCAGCAAGAATTAAAGACATGCCTTGCGTGCCAACAGCAAGTAGAAGAAGGTATGTACGTCGCTACGCTTCCGTTTTTCCCGCTTGTAAAACAAGTCTACGACATTGAAAAAATCAAGCCAACCGAGCAAATCATGATGCAGCTTTATCCCGAGATTTACAGTTGCATCGGCTGTAACGCTTGTACCAAGTCTTGCACACAAGGTCTTAACGTAATGCAGTATATTGCATACGCTCAGCGTGGCGAATTCAAAAAATGTGCCGAGGAGAGTTTCGACTGCGTAATGTGCGGAGTTTGTTCGTCACGTTGTCCGGCAGGTATCTCGCATCCTCAGGTTGCCGAGCTTGCTCGTAGACTTTACGGCAAGTATATCGCACCCGATTGCGAACACCTTAACAAGCGAGTTGCGGAGATCAACAACGGTGATTTCGTGAAATTCATGGAAGATATCATGAACAAGCCCATCGAAGAAATGAAAGAGCTATATAACCACCGCGATATAGAGAAATAAGGAGAAACGAAAATGTATAATTACACGGACGAACAAGCCGCTTCGATAAAGCGTATAGAAGCGACCAGAGGCGAGCGTCTTAACAATCTCTATCCCCGCATGACCGCCGATGAAAAGGATGCGGTACTAAAAGAAAATCACCCGGACTATATCGAATCGGCTTACGAAAATCTTAAAGTCGGGCCGAACAAAGGCGACAAAGTGCTTCACGAGCTTGCGACGCTTCTTCAAGGTAAATCTCGCGTACTCGGCAAGAAAATTGATCTAGCTCATCCCGATTATGACGTTGACGTTCTTGTCATCGGCGGAGGCGGAGCAGGATCCAGCGCGGCTATTACCGCACACAATGCCGGAGCAAACGTAATGATCGTCACCAAGCTCCGCATAGGCGATGCAAACACCATGATGGCGGAGGGCGGTATTCAGGCAGCCGACAAAGAAAATGACAGCCCCGCAATCCACTATCTCGACGCGTTCGGTGGCGGACACTTTGCGGCAAAACCTATACTTCTTAAAAAACTTGTTTACGAAGCTCCCGACGCTATCAAATGGCTCTCCGAGCTTGGCGTAATGTTCGATAAGAATGAGAACGGTAACATGATTACCACGCACGGTGGCGGAACGTCCAGAAAGAGAATGCATGCTTGCAAGGACTATTCGGGTGCAGAAATCATGCGCACACTCCGTGACGAAGTACTAAACCGCAAGATTCCGGTTGTTGATTTTACGGCAGCGATCGAGATAATCAAAGATAACAAGGGCAATGCGGCAGGTGCTGTGCTACTCAATATGGAAACCAATGAAATCTTGGTTGCCAGAGCAAAAACCGTGATCATCGCGACGGGCGGAGCAGGAAGACTACATTATCAAGGCTTCCCGACGTCAAACCACTACGGCGCAACTGCAGACGGGCTTATACTTGCATATCGTGCGGGCGCAAAACTTCTTTATGCCGACACGCTTCAGTATCACCCGACGGGCGTAGCAGAGCCTACTCAGATTTTCGGTGCGCTCGTTACCGAAAAAGTCCGTTCGCTCGGTGCACAATTAGTCAACAGGAACGGGGAACCGTTTGTATATTCGCTCGAGACTCGTGACGTGACCGCAGCTTCAATCATAAGAGAATGCAAGAAGCGCGGGAACTCGGTCAAGACTACAGACGGCGAAGGCGTTTGGCTCGATACGCCTATGATCGATATGATC
>CAVEYH010000026.1:0-1054 GCA_963620055.1 bacterium
AATTAAGGTGTGCCGTCTTGACGTATTCATAGCTCGGAGCAACGATGTTGATCGATTTTTCAAACGATGTTATCGGTAAAAAATCTTCGTCGGCAAGTTCATCGTGGTTGAGAAGTATTTCGTGATCGGTAAAAGCAACCACGGAATAGCCGGCGGACTTGTATGCGGACTTGATCTCTTTCGGCGTTTCGCTACCGTCCGACAGCGTGGTATGAACGTGAAGGTTAGCTTTATAGAATTTGCCGCTAACGGGGATAAGATACTTTTTCATGGCGTTGTCTCCCTGCCTAAACTAATCAAATTATACGCCGACGTCACGAGTTTGTCAAAACTTTAGTTGGATTATTGTTGAGATTTAGTATAAAAACGCGTGCGTTTGGCAATTGCATGCGGTAAATAATTTGACACATCGCAAAAATGCCGTATTATCTGTGTAGACAAATAAAAATCATACAGAGGAGAAATGAACTCTATAGGTGATATTTTATTACAAAAACGAGTGGCACATATCGGTGCGATTGCCGTAACTTTACAAAGATTTTACATAGGCTTTAAGAGTTTACAAAAAAACGACAAAAGTGGAATGTAAATTTTACAATGTGGCGGTTATCGCATTGACTTAAAGCGCATTTAAGAGTATAATAAAATCGTTAGAATACGAGTTAGCTTAAAAGAGATTTAAGAATTAGGAGTCTAAATAATGGAAATTTTCAAATGCGTACTTATGTTGCTTGCCGGTTGCGGAGTCTTTATGATAGGAATGAAGATGATGAGCGACGGACTAGAGCGCAGTGCCGGGAAAGAAATGAAGAAGCTGTTCAACAATCTTACCGGCAATCGATTCGCAGGCGTCGGCATAGGCGCACTGGTGACGGTAATTGTCAACAGTTCGTCCGCATCCACAGTCATGACGATAGGACTTGTAAACGCAGGCGTTATCACGCTTACGCAAGCCGCATCGATAATCATGGGTGCGAATATCGGCACGACGTTGTCAAGCTTTATAATACCGCTTGCCTCGCTCGACATTAACCTATATGCTTCGATGCTTGCG
>CAVEYH010000026.1:1064-4930 GCA_963620055.1 bacterium
TCATGATGACGTTTTTCAAGAACGATAACGTCAAAAAAATCGGCGGAATACTTTGCGGATTGGGACTCATGTTCGTAGGTCTTGACTCGATGGGTAGTGCATTTTCGGGCGAATCTGCTATCACGGATTCGGTAAAGCACGCGTTTGAAGTAGTTGATTTTCCGCTACTGTTGATACTAATCGGTGTAGCGTTCACCGGAATTATTCAGAGTTCTACTGCGACAACCGCACTTGTAATAACCATGGTAGGTTCGGGCGTCATGCAGGTCGACAGCGCATTGTTCGTTGTGCTCGGTACGAATATCGGCACGTGCGTGACTGCGCTTATCGCATCTATCGGAACGAGCACGAATTCGCGAAGAACGGCGTTTTTCCATCTAATGTTCAACGTCATAGGCACGATCGTGTTTACAATCTTTATATGGATATTCCGCAATCAAGTCGTGTGGCTATTGTCGAAGCTCGGTAGTGCACAGTGGGAAATCGCATGGTTCCACTTTGCGTTTAATCTTGTCACAACGGGACTTCTTTTGCCGTTTATAAACCAGCTAGTCAAGTTTACCGAGTTTGTTGTGCGCGAAAAAGCACCTACAAAAGACGACGAATTCCACTTTAAGTATATAGACGATCGTCTATTGTCCACACCGCCTATTGCAGTGGCGCAGGTCCAAAAAGAAATCATGTTCGCATCCGAGCTTGCAAAAGAGAACCTCGAATTGTCCGCAGGCGCGCTCATTCGCGGAGATTATGTAAACCAGCAAAAGATCGAAAAGAACGAAGTGGCACTTAATCGCATTTATCACGGAGTCGTGGCATACCTTATCAAGTTAGCTTCGACGAGTCTATCCGAGCATGACGAAAAGCTTATCGGTGCTTATCACCACGTCATCAGCGATCTCGAAAGAATAGGCGACCACGCAGAAAACTTTGCCGAGCAGGCCGAAGAAATGAAGACTGAAAATGTTGTATTCTCGGATGCCGCCAACGGCGAACTACTGCAAATGTACAACAAAGTCATGAACATGTACGATCTCAGTGTGCACGCATTCGAGCATCGCGATTACGTCGTACTTCCGCACATTTCGGAGATAGAGAGCGAAGTCGATAAAATGAAAGACGAGCTCAGTGTCAGCCATATTGAGAGGCTCAATAGCGGTGATTGTGCTGTCGAGCGCGGTACGTACTTCTTTGCACTTATATCTGCTCTCGAAAGAGTCGCCGATCATCTTATAAACGTTGCATACTCGATAAAGAACCCGACCGGTTCGCAATCGCCACGTCCTGAGCTTAACGAAGTATCGCAGTAACAGAGGAGATTTTAGCATGATTTATGTTTTGGGCAGTATCAATATGGACATGGTGGCAACCGTGCCGTATATGCCTGTAAACGGTGAAACACTTACTGCCGAAAAGTACTATGTGAATCCGGGCGGAAAGGGCGCAAACCAAGCGGTTGCGATCGCAAAACTCGGCGGAAAAGTCATGATGATCGGCAAAGTCGGCTCGGACGAGACGGGCGACAGTCTAAAGAGCAACCTTAAAAATATGGGTGTGGACGAGAGTATGGTTACGCGTGCGGACGTTCCCAGCGGTACGGCAATGATTATCGTAGAGGGCGGAGATAACCGCATCATTCTCTACAAGGGTGCAAACCATGCTGTGACACGAGAGGACGTCGACGAAGGCTTGAAAAACGCAAAGCCGGGCGATGCGCTTGTTATGCAACTCGAAATCCCGCTCGAAATCGTAACGTATGCCGCAGCAGTAGCAAAAAATAAAGATATGCTAGTCGTGCTAAACCCCGCGCCGGCAGTACCGCTTAGCGAAGAACTACTCCAAAACGTGGATATAATCGCGCCGAACGAGACCGAAACGGAAATACTCACCGGCATAAGCCTAGACAGTGAAGTACACGTCGCACTTGCGGTCAAAAAGTTCTATCAAATGGGCGTAAAACACGTCATCATTACAATGGGCGGTAGAGGAGCAGTGGTAACCACGGGTCAAACCATTACGCCGATAGAACCCAGAAAAGTCAAAGTCGTCGATACGACGTCCGCGGGCGACACGTTTGTAGGCGCAACCGTACTTCGCTATCAGGCGGGCGACACATTGGAAGACGCATGCAAGTTCGCTTCCGTAGCTTCGTCAATCACGATAACGCGCGAGGGAGCGGCGCAAAGCATCCCGACACTAGAAGAAGTAAAGAAGGTTATCGAAAGCGAAAAATGAAAAAGATAGAAACGCATTTGCACACCGGCCCCGTAAGTTGTTGTTCGCGCCTTACCGCGGAAGAAGCCGCCGAGAAATACCATAAATGCGGATTTAGTGCGGTAATGTTGACGAATCACTATTCGCGTGCTTATATCGAAAGCCACGGTGCGAGCGAAAAAGAGTGGCTTGATCGTTATATAGACGGCTATCATGAGATGAAGAAGGAGTGCGAGGCTCGTGGTATGGAAGCATGGCTTGGATCCGAAGTGACGCTGTTTGCACCGTATACGCAGTACGAACGTGATCGTTTTCCCATGGAAGTGCTAAACGCTAACTATGCCGATTATATCTTAGTAGGCGTGACGGAAAAGTTTTTACGTTCCACACCGATGCTATGTGACCTTACCGCAAAAGAATTGCATGCGATCTGCAAAGAAAATAACGTGCTCGTTATTCAGGCGCATCCGTTTCGCACCGAACAGTTCCATTCGCCAAAGCCCGCCGAGGATGTAGACGGATACGAAATCAACGGTTGTGTAGGTTTTCAGACGACTTGTGAGAAAGAAGTGCTTGACATGGTAAAAAAGGACAATCTTGTTCTTACGTGCGGAGGAGATACACATTACGATTGGCACAAGCTTCGTAGCGCGACATTCGTTCCGGACGAGATTCACGACAGCGTTGCGTTTGCGGAATATCTAAGAAAAGTACGCATACCGCAATATTCGTTGTCCGAACCCGACGACTTTGCTCCGCCTCGCCCGTATTAAATAACGACGTTCGCGGCTTTGCCCAAAGTTTGGCTTGCGGGAGCTGTCGCTACAACCGAAATGCCATCGCATAAAATATTATTTGACATATACCGTGAAAGAGAGTATACTTAAAGAAAAACAAACGCCACAAAAGTGACGTTACGGAGGAGAATTATGGATATTTTAGCCGAGATCAACAAGATTGCCAATGAATATGTTGGTGACGTAGACTTAAAGCCCGAAGACACTTTCGAGTCACTCGATTTTGACTCGCTCGACGTCGTACAAATCATTATGGCGGTGGAAGACAAATTTAACATTAAGCTTCCCGACAAGATTGACGCAAAGACCGTGGGCGACCTTGTCAAGCTGGTTGAAAGCCTCATAAAATAATTGTTATGTTATAAAGCGGTATGTTCGATACTTGTTCATATTGTTTTAATTGTTGAGGAATAATTAAAAACTAAATTAAGCAAAAAAGGTATTGCGATTTTGCAAAGCCTTTTTTCTTGACATTTACAGACAAAAAAACAGATTAAAACTCATATAAAGCCACTAAAAAAGCCTTTCAAATCATAATTGAGTAAAAAGTTCTTGATTTTTTATAAAAACTATGTTACACTACTAGTAAGGTAGAATTATTGCAATGACAACTCAAAGCGACAACCAAGGCGACGTACCTTTACGACGGTGCTCGTTAGAAAATAAACTTAAAGAGGGATCGACTTTTTTAAGCGGCGTTTTTTGCGCTGCGTTTTTTCGTTGTAAAATTTACGGTTTACCTTTTCGGAGTAGAATTTAACTTTATATGAGCGGTTTTCAAATAGGCTTACTTATAGCAATCATAGTGTGCGTACTGTTTTCGGGCTTTTTCTCGGGTTCGGAAATGGCATTTACGTC
>CAVEYH010000026.1:4969-10883 GCA_963620055.1 bacterium
GTTAGGAAATGGCATTTACGTCTGTCAATAGAATCAGACTTATCAATATGGCGCAGGACGGTAACAAGCGTGCCGATGCTGCGCTAAAACTAGCAGATAAGTTCGACAAACTCTTGTCGACCATTTTAGTCGGCAATAATATTGTCAATATTATGTGCGCATCGCTCGGTACGGTATTTTTCGGTAGTATAATTACTTCCGATGCGGGGCTTGCGACCACGATCTCGACTATAGTTATCACGGTAACCGTGCTGATTTTCGGTGAAATTACGCCGAAGATGTTCGCAAAGGAAAAACCGGAGAAATACGCCATGACGTTTTATCCGTTACTTCGCGCACTCATGGTTATTCTTACGCCGATCAACCTTCTTTTTAGCGGTTGGAAATGGCTCCTTCGTAAAATATTCAAGATCGAAAAGTCTTCGACCGTCACCGAAGGCGAGCTTCTCACCATCGTCGAAACTGCCGAGAACGAAGGCGAGCTAAAAGAACACGAATCGCAACTTATTCGTTCGGCTATTGAGTTTGAGGATCTAGACATAAAAGACATTATGATCCCCAGGGTCAACGTTGTGGCGATCGATGAGAACGCAGACATGAACTCGATCTATGAAAAATTCACGCAAAACGGGTTTTCGCGCATGCCCGTGTATAACGGCTCAATCGATCAAATAGTCGGCATAATCCACGAAAAAGACTTTTACGCGTTAATGCACGACGGAGGCAAGTCCATAAAGAGCATAGTGCAGAGTAGCGTTTGCGTGTCACCGTCAATGAAGATCTCAACGGTTTTGCGCATGCTACAAAAAGAAAAAGTGCACATGGCTATCGTCATTGACGAATTCGGCGGTACCGAGGGCATAGTTACGCTCGAAGATATTTTGGAAGAGCTTGTAGGCGAGATTTACGACGAACACGACGAAGTAGAGGTGCTTTTCCGTAAGATCGACGATAATACCTATATCGTTTCCGGCAACGAGAACGTTGAGGATATGTACGAGGATCTCGATCTGCCCGCTCCGCAAGATATCGATGCAACTACCGTTTCCGGCTACGTCACCGAGCTTATGGACAAGATTCCCGAAGTAGGTGAAAAAGTCGAGACGGACGATCTCGAAATCGAAGTCACCAAAGCCAGCGAAAAGCACGTTCAGGAAGTAAAAGTCACCGTCAAGGAAAAGCACGATGATGACGAGGACAAAGATAAGTCTCCGTTCCGCCGTCACCGCGACGACGAAGACGAGGACAAAGATAAGGACGATAAAGAATAATTTTTAACACACATAAACGGTCACGGTTTGTTACTCGGGTCGCGATCGTTTTTTTATAATCGTAAAAGTAAAAATATGCGCTACATTAAATAGAACGCATATTTTTTATTTATTGCCGTTAGTCCTCTTATTTTAATGTTCGAATTGAGAATTATAGAGGTTGTAGTAGAAACCGCCTTTTTCGAGTAGTTCGACATGCGTGCCTTTTTCGATAACATTGCCCTTGTTCATTACGAGAATGAGGTCGGCATTTTTTATTGTGGACAGACGGTGAGCGACGATAAACGACGTCTTGTTTTGCATTAGTTTTTCAAATGCTTCTTGAATTTTTAATTCCGTGCGAGTATCGATCGATGAAGTCGCTTCGTCCAGTATCAGCATCGGTGGATGAGTGAGCATTACGCGCGCAATACAAAACAGTTGTTTTTGCCCTTGCGAAATGTTTCCGCCGTCGCCGGCGAGAACGGTGTCGTAGCCATGTTCAAGTCTCGAAATAAAGCCGTGAATATGCGCGGCTTTTGCCGCAGCAATGATCTCTTCGTCGGTTGCATCGGGATTACCGAACGCGATATTTTCACGCACGGTGCCTTTTTTCAGCCAAGTATCTTGCAATACCATGCCGTACGATAGCCGTAGCGATTCTCTTGTCACAGTCGTTATATCTTTACCTTCGACACGAATAACTCCGCTGTTCGGGTCATAGAAGCGCATGAGCAAGTTAATGAGTGTAGTTTTTCCGCAACCGGTAGGACCTACGATTGCCACGCGTTGACCGCTCTTTACCGACAATGAGAAGCCTTGAATGAGCGGTTTTTCCGGCACATAGGAAAAATAAACGTTGTCGATCTCGATATTGCCGTTTGCGTTAGTCATATTCGGTAGATCCGCATCCGACGTCTGTGACGGTGCTTCGAGCAGTTCAAACACACGGTTTGCGGCAGCGGTTGCGGTCTGTAGTTCTGTCACTACGCCCGTGATCTCGTTAAAAGGTTTTGTGTATTGATTTGCATACGAAAGGAAACAAGACAATCCGCCCACGGTAAACGCACTCATGCCGAGTATGCCGTTTCCGCGGATCACGAGGTAAGCACCCAGCACGCACACGGCAACGTAAACCACGTTATTTACAAAACGTGTACACGGATTGACCATGGCGGAGTAGAAAGCAGCATTCTGTCCCCAAATTTTGAGTTCGCCGTTAATGTCAGCAAATCGCTCTTCTGCACGATTTTCGTATCCGAACAGTTTGACGACGCGTTGATTTGACAGCATTTCGGTGACAAGACCGGATAGTTCACCGCGTTTTTGTGCTTGCATTGCAAACATGTTGTGACAGCCGTTCGCGATAAAGTATGCCACGAACAGTGATAGCGGAGTTATCAAAACGACAACGATTGCGATCAACCAATTGACCGACAGCATAAATACAAGCGTGCCGATTATTGTAACCACACCGCTAAACAGTTGCGAAAAGCCTTGAATAAGTCCGTCGGAAATTTGATCGATATCACTACCGACTCTCGACATGAGATCACCGTGCGAGTGGTTGTCTATGTAGCTTAGCGGTACATCGTTTAGCTTGTCATAGGCATATTTTCTTAAATCACGTATCGTGCGGAACGATGCAAAATTTATGCACAGCGACGATAAATATTGAAACAAAACGACGGTTGCAATCAGCCCGCCCAAAATGCCCGCATTTTTGAATATCACGCCGAAGTCGACATTGTTTTCGCCTATAATATAATCTACCGTCCGTCCTACGACTACGGGGCCGAGTAGCGTTGCGGCGATTTGTATCACCGAGAACACCAGCGCCAAAAGTATGATCGGGACATAAGGCTTAGCATAACGCAAAAGATGTTTTATAGCGGCTGCATCGCCCTTTCTGGTTATTTTTTTATTCTTAACATTGGAGGTCTTCATACTATTTTAACTCCTCCTCTTTATTCTGTGACAAGCAGATTTCTCTGTATACGTTGCAAGTGTTTATTAAATCTTCGTGTTTGCCGAGCCCTACGATTTTGCCGTCGTCGAGTACCACGATCAAATCGCAATGTTTGATCGAAGTCGCACGTTGCGAAACCATGACTGTTGTAAGCCCTTCGTCACGTGACAGCGCACTTAACGCTTTGCGAAGTTTTGCATCGGTCGCAAAGTCTAGCGCGGACGAGCTGTCGTCAAGGATCACTATATCGGGGTTAGATACCAGCGCACGAGCGATTGTGAGTCGTTGACGTTGACCGCCGGATAGGTTTTTGCCACCTTGCGAAATCATAAAATCCAGTCCGTCGGGCAGGGTGTCCACAAATTCCGCAGACTGTGAAACTTCGAGCGCTTTGCGAATTTCTTCGTCGGTTGCATTCTCTTTACCCCAACGCATGTTGTCGCGTACGGATTCTGCAAAAAGTACCGCTTTTTGAGGAACGACGCCGAAGATTGACGAGAGTTCGCGGTTGTTATAAGATTTTACGTCGTTTCCGAAGACTTTTACCGAGCCGGAGCTTACATCGTACAACCTCGGGATCAGGCTAACCAACGTGGTTTTGCCACTGCCCGTACCACCTAGGATGCCCACGCTTTCACCTTTTTGAACGGTGAGCGAGACGTGTTCGAGCGACGGAGTCGGGCTTGAAGAGTATGTAAACGAAACGTCATCCATCTCGATCGCAGGAGCGGAGTGATCGGGTATTGCGCCTTTGCCTTCCTCCATGGACGAAGAAACGGCAAGCACTTCGTTGATGCGCGCGGCAGATGCCGAAGCCTTTGTAAACGTCACGAGTAGGTTTGCAAAGACTACCAGCGCGTTTAGAATTTGTGTCATGTAATTGATGAGCGCGATCACTTCACCTTGCGTTAGCGAGCCGTAGTAGACGGTTTTTCCGCCAAAGTACAGTACTGCAATTATACCGAGATTGAGCACGGCATAAGTCAGCGGATTGAGTAGAGTAGACAACGCACTTACGCGAATAGACGAAGAAGATAAATTTTCCGCAGCTTTCGCAAAAGCAGATTTTTCACGGTTTTCCGCACCGAATGCACGTATAACTCTCGCGCCCGACAGGTTTTCTTCCGTCAACCTCGTCACATCGTCGAGTTTTGCTTGCACCGTTTTGTATTTAGGCAGCGTAAGCGACATTATCAGCCACAGTATACCGCAGATCACGAGAGTGACGGCTACGAATATCAGCGATAGTTTTAGATCGATTAGCATTGCCATTACAATCGCGCCTACGACTATGAACGGGGCACGCAGTATTAGGCGAATAAACATTGCCACACCTTGTTGTGCTTGGTTCACGTCCGCAGTCAAACGCGTTATAAGCGACGTTGTGGAGAAACGATCGAGTTCGGTGTACGAGAATGTATTTATATGACGATAAAGTTCTCGGCGAAGATTAGTTCCGAAGCCAAGCGACGCGCGAGACGCAAAGAATTGAGCCGTCAGCGAAAATCCGAGACCGAACACCGCCAAGCACAGCACGATTATTCCGCCCGTTATGAGTCCGGAGTAATCACCGGCTTGTCCGCGCGGGATCGCCGTATCTATCATCCACGCGACGACGAGCGGAGTTATAAGTTCAAAGACGGCTTCGAGTAGCTTGAAAAACGGTCCGGAAATAGTCTTGAACCAATATCCTTTTAAGAATTTTACTAGTTTTAACATAAAAAAGTTCCTAAAATATGTTTTACGCGCATGCGCGCATAACGTATTTTAGCACAAAACGACGGTGTAGTAAACAACATTTTACGGCGTTTTGGTGATTTTGCGATTTTGAATCATGAAAAAAGAATTTAGCGCTATGGCACGAAAGGACACGTTTTATTGGTTTTTGTATTCAAGGACAGTAAAATGCTTGCGCTTTTCCCGTTACTTTGTTATGATAATTTGGTAATGTGTGCAAATTCACAATATCGTGTTGCGCACGAGGAGATTTTTAATGGACGAAAGAGAACTTGAGAAGGTTATAGGCAATTTTGCACTAAAAGCGGAAGTAAAAGCTGTCAAACCTTACGGAGACGGACATATCAACGATACATATCTTGTCGAAACAACGGTGAAGAAGTACATACTTCAGCGCATCAACGATTCGATTTTTTGCGACGTAGATACACTTATGAGCAATATCGAAAAGGTGCTTGCACATGCCAGAAAAAATATCGTGGCAGCGGGCGGGGATCCCGATCGCGAAACAATGGAATTGGTGCCGACCACTGACGGCAAGTCATACGTGCGTTTAAGTAACGGATGTTGGCGTATTTACGGGTACATCGACGGGACCGTATCGCTTAACCTAGCACGCACGGACGAAGATTTTTATCAGAGCGGTGTGGCGTTCGGCAAGTTTGCTCGTATGCTCGACGGGTTCGACGTCAGCGAGATCCGCGACGTTATTCCAAATTTTCACAACACAGTTTCACGCTATGAGAATTTTTTAGTTGCCCTCGACGCGAACAAAGCCGACAGAAAAGACAAGTGCGAAGCGGAAATAAAATTTGTCAAAGATCACGAATATCTTGCCGACAAGATCGTGAATATGTTGGCTTGTGGCGATATTCCCCAACGTGTCACTCATAACGACACAAAACTAAATAACGTGCTACTCGACGCAAAGACGGGTAAGGCGGTTGCGGTTATCGAC
>CAVEYH010000027.1:0-10711 GCA_963620055.1 bacterium
TTGCAAAACTTTGCAATCGAGATTATAATCTTTGTAACATGAAAAATAGCTATTTGAAAAATGCGGGGTTCGCGCTTACCGTCAGCGATGCTTGTGATATATCCGAAAATCAACTTGCCGTGTACGGTGTCGCGATGCTTCACCATAAATATTCACTCGGCGGTGCGCCTTTTGTCGGGTCCTTGGATTGCGAATCCGATTATGACGATTTGTCGAGCACTATACGAAGCGGTAAAAAATTAGATTTACTATCTGCTAAATGCGAATACTATGAGAATTTTTTCGAATCGCTACTAGACAATGGTATTAAAAAGATTGTGCATATTGCGCCAAGCAGTCTAATTACGAACGAATATAAACTCGCGATGAAAGCCGCTAAACTCGATATGGTCAAATACCCTAAATGCGAGGTTTACGTTATAGATTCGGGGACGTTTTCAAACGGCTTTGACATTCTTGTTCGTGAAGGAATACGACTACGCGATGCAGGATTTTCCGCCGCCGATACTTTTGTCACACTCAGCGAATACTCAAAACTCGTTATGACTTATTTTGTGCCGAATGATCCCGAATGCAAGCAGATAAAATCACGCTACTCTACTCCGCTTAGCGGTAATTTGTTGGACGTGCGCCCCGTGTGTGTTGTCGGCGCGGATGGAACCGTCAAGATCAAACGTAAACCGCGCGGTAATGCCATGATTTGCTCCTCTCTCTCAAAATATATAGCCGAACAAGGTGGTGTCGCCATTGCTATTTCGTACGGACTCGATCCGACTTTGGCGGTAAGACTCGGGAATAAGCTGAAAGACAACACGGAAAATACCGAGATCACAATTAGCCGAAGCGGTATATTTGCCGATTGGATGATCGGCGGTGAAAATCTCGTTGTAAGTTTTGTTATTCCACCGATAGAAAAAATATAAATTTACGTATCGTTACATATAAAAGCCGAGCAATTACATGCCAATTTGCTCGGCTTTTTCGTTTATATATTGATCAAAATCGCATAAGTCAACGATCTTAGTTCTTTGCTTCTTTATTTGCTTGTCGTCTCGATTGTCGCACCGCCTAAACATCTGTCACCGTAATAGAGTACGGCATATTGTCCGGGGGTGACGGCACGTTGAGGTTCGGCAAAATCGATATAGACGTTGTCGCCGTCAATGCGCACATGAACGGCTTGTTCGCCCTGACGATAACGGAATTTTGCCGTACAGTCAAACTCGGTTTTGTTCCACGGGCCTATTATGTTTAGTCCGCTCCCGACCATACTGTTTGTGAAAAGTTCTTCACCCTCGCCACAAGACACGACAAGCACATTGTCATCCATGCGCTTGTCCACGACGTACCAACGGCTTTGATCCTCACCGGCAACACCGCCTATGCCCAAGCCTTTGCGCTGACCGAGAGTGTAATACATAAGTCCTAAATGCTCGCCCACGACTTTACCTGTTGTGTCGACAATTTTACCAGATTTTCCCGGGAGATACTCGGCTAAAAAATTACGGAATTTTCGTTCACCTATAAAACAAATTCCTGTGGAATCTTTCTTTTTCGCAGTAACGAGTCCGTTTTCTTCAGCAATGCGTCGTACTTCTGGTTTTACTAGTTTGCCGAGCGGGAAAAGCACTCGTTCCAATTGTTTCGTCCGTACTTGATTGAGAAAATATGTTTGGTCTTTATTTTGATCGGTAGCTTTTAGTAGCACAGGTCTGCCGTCAAGCTCGCCTATATCACAGTAATGTCCGGTCGCAACATAGTCCGCTCCGAGCTCCATTGCATAGTCTTTGAACGGAGCAAATTTTATTTCACGATTGCAGAGAACGTCGGGGTTCGGTGTCCTACCCTTTTTATACTCGCTAAGGAAATATTCGAATACGCGATTCATGTACTCTTCGGCAAAATTGACCGAATAACACGGTATGCCGAGTTTGCCTGCAACACCGACTACATCCGTCCAGTCCTCGGCGGAAGTGCAACAACCGCCCTCTTCCTCTTCCCAATTGTGCATAAACAGTCCGACTACATCATAGCCTTGCTCTTTTAATAAAAGCGCGGCTACCGACGAGTCGACACCTCCACTCATGCCGACGACAACACGTTTTTTCATAGCATATCACCCGTTTTGAGTCCCGGATCGGCATTGAGGTCGAGTCCTGCGAGGTTGAATCCTTCTTTTATCGAAAAGTATCCTCTTGCAGCTATCATGACGGCATTGTCCGTGCAGAGAATCGGTGGAGGAAACAAAACCGTTTTCCCCGATGCTTCGCCACGGCTTTTTAGACTTTCTCGAAGGTACGAATTGCTGGCAACTCCGCCCGCAAGCACAATCGTATCGCGGTGAGCGCGCTCTGCCGCCACAAGCGCATTATCGACTAGTAGATCTACGGCAGTGTGCGTAAGCGATGCGCAAACATCTTCGACGACTATTTCGTCACCACGCTGACGTGCCGTGTGAATATAATTGACAACGGCGGTTTTAAGTCCTGAATAACTGAGCGAAAAATCGTTGTTTACTGTTTTTTTATCATGAAAAAACGAGATATTGTTCTTGCCTTTTTTTGCAAGTCTGTCGATCTCCGGTCCGCCCGGATACGGAAGTCCTAACAGCCTTGCGGTCTTGTCGAATGCCTCTCCGATCGCATCGTCGCACGTACTCCCGAGACATTTATAATCGTTGTAGCCGTTTACGTCGAGTATTAGCGTATGACCACCACTGGCGACAAGTGCGAGAAACGGCGGTTCGAGATCCGGAAACGCTGCGAAATTTGCCGAAACGTGTCCTTCAATATGGTTGACCTTAATTAGCGGTATACCGGTAGCATATGAGAGTGCCTTTGCTGCGGTTACGCCGACAAGCAACGCGCCAACAAGTCCCGCTCCGTACGTCACCGCGATAGCATCGACGTCGTTTATTGTTATGCCTGCGGTTTTTAATGCTTCGTCCACGACGTTGTTGACTGCCATGGTGTGGTTGCGTGAAGCGACTTCCGGCACGACTCCGCCGAATCTACGATGAATCGGCACTTGCGACGCGATCACATTTGCACGAATCTCTCTTCCGTTTACCACGACCGCGGCGGCGGTTTCGTCGCATGAGCTCTCTATTCCGAGCACCGTCACGACAGGTTTGTTTTTTAGACTGTTAAATTTTTCGGTAGTATCGTACATTGCTTTTCCTAATCACGATTTGCGTAAATAATCAAAAATAAAACCGTTTATGTCGCCATCCATGACTGCCTGGACGTCACCCGTTTCAAAACCAGTGCGATGATCTTTAACCATGGTATACGGTTGAAAAACATAGGTGCGGATTTGGCTTCCCCATTCGATTTTCTTAATCTCGCCTTTTATCGAGTTCGCCTTTTCGAGGTTCTCGCGCTCTCTTAATTCTACAAGCTTACTCGTGAGCATTTTCATAGCAGTTTCACGGTTTTGAATCTGCGAGCGCTCGTTTTGACATTGCACGACTATACCTGTCGGCAAGTGCGTTATTCTAACTGCACTGTCCGTTTTGTTGACATGCTGACCGCCGGCTCCGCCCGAACGATAGGTATCGATTTTTAAGTCTTCGGGACGTATCTCAACACTGGTATCGTTCTCGATCTCCGGCATAACTTCAAGGCTGGCAAACGACGTGTGACGGCGAGAATTTGCATCAAACGGAGATATGCGAATCAATCTGTGCACACCTTTTTCTGCTTTTAGATAACCGTAGGCATTTGTGCCTTTGATCATAAACGAAACGCTCTTGATTCCTGCAACGTCACCAGGGAGAAGGTCAAGTTCCTCTACTCCGAGTCCGTTCTTTTCGGCATACATGCGATACATGCGGTAAAGCATGCTTACCCAGTCTTGCGCTTCCGTTCCGCCTGCGCCCGCTTGGAGCATAAGTATTGCATTGTGGTGATCGTACTCACCTTTTAACAGCGTCTCAAGATGCAACGTCTCTATTTTGTCTTCGTATTTTTTTAACGTGTCCTCGATCTCGCCGAGGTAGCTGTCGTCGTTCTCGGCTTCTACAAGTTCGATAAGCGTGGCAATGTCGTCAAGCCCGCGCGAATAACAGTCTAGTACTTCGAGCTTGTCGGAAATGTACTTTGCCTGCGAATTGATCTCGGCGGCTTTTTTCGGATTCGAATAAAAATCGGGGGACTGTCTAATGTTGTCCAGTTTCGCAAATTTTTCATTCATTTTGTCCACGTCAAAAGCAAGCCGACAGTCGTCAAACTTGGCGCTTAAATTTTTTAGTCTGAATTTGTAATCGTCGAGCGTAAGCATTCTTCTTTCCTTTTTCTCGCATACGTATGTAAAAAAAACGTGACAGTTTCTCTCTGTGCATGCGATATCTTTAATAATGCCGTATGCGGCAGTCTCGATATTTTCCCGTGACTGCCGCAACTGCACTTGGTTTATATTTTGTTAATAATTTACCGATATCTAGTACGCATTACTGCTTGTTTTGCATGTCTTTTTCCATGCAACAGTTTTTGTACTTTTTTCCGCTTCCGCACGGACACGGATCGTTTCTGCCGACAGTAACCGTCTGATTTACAACGGGAGCCTTCGCGACGCGCGCGCTGCCGTCACCGCGATTCTCGACAAGCTCAACTTTCTGTGCTTCACGCTTTGGCGGTGCTTCAATGTTGACATGAACAAGTAGTGCGACTACTTCTTCCTGCATCTTGGCGGTCATTTCCTCGAACATCTCAAATCCGGATTTTGTGTAAGCGATGACGGGATCTTGGTTGCCGTAAGCTTTTAGGACGATGCCCTTACGGAGCTGATCCATAGCATCGATATGATCCATCCACTTCGCATCGATGACACGGAGCATGATAACACGCTCGATTTCCTTGAAGTCGATAGGTGCACCGGTTTCCTCGGCAAGTTTGTGTGCATCATCGATCTTGGATTGATAGAACGCAACGACTGCTTCATACAATTGATCTTTGATCTCTTCGAGCGACCACTTCTCCATTCTCTCTTGGGTAAGGAAGTCGGGATCGTCCGGAAGTAGTTTTCTTTCGATTTCTTTGTTGAGGTTTTCGTAATCCCATTCGTCCCAGTCGACTCGGGGATCCGTGTAATCGTCGACAATGATATCGACTTGTGCGCGCATCATCTTCAAGATTTGATCGTGAGCATCGATACCGTCAAGCACCTTGTTTCTCTCACCGTAGATAATGGTACGCTGTTCGTTCATGACATTATCGTATTCGAGGACTTGACGACGCATTGTGTAGTTCTTGCCCTCGATGTTTCGCTGAGCATTCTCGATCTGTCGAGTGAGCATGCCCATTGCGAACGGGGTATCTTCATCAATATTGAATGCGGTTGCAATGCGTTTCATTCTATCTCCGCCGAACAGACGAACAAGATCGTCTTCCATTGACAGATAGAATACGGACGAACCGACGTCGCCTTGACGGCCGCTTCGACCGCGCAACTGGTTGTCGATACGACGTGATTCGTGACGTTCGGTGCCTATGATGCGAAGTCCGCCGACTGCAATGACTTCTTCTTTTTCTTTCTGAATCTCGGTTTTGTACTCGTTGTAGAATTTCTTGAATTGTTCGCGAGCACGCAAAATTTCCTGATCATCGGTGTTAAAGTAAGCGGTTGCGGCGTTGACTTGTTCTTCGCTCATACCAATATCGCGCATACGTTTGATTGCTAGATATTCCGCATTACCACCGAGCATGATATCGGTACCACGACCTGCCATGTTGGTTGCGATCGTGACGGCACGGAATTTACCTGCTTGGGCAACGATTTCCGCTTCCTTTTCATGGTTCTTTGCATTCAAAACGTTGTGTGGGATCTTTGCCTTGTGGAGCATTCTCGATAACTCTTCACTCTTTTCGACCGTGGTTGTACCGACTAGTACCGGCTCGCCACGATTATAACACTCGGTAATGTCGGCCACGACCGCACGAAGCTTGCCGGCTATTGTCGAATAAACCTGATCGTCTTCGTCTTTTCTGCGACTGGGTAGGTTAGTAGGAATCGTAACGACATCAAGACGATAGATATCTCTAAACTCTGATTCTTCGGTCTTTGCCGTACCGGTCATACCGCTGAGTTTCTTGTAAAGACGGAAGTAATTTTGGAATGTGATGGTTGCAAGCGTTTTGTTTTCGCTCTGCACCTTTACGCCTTCTTTTGCTTCGATTGCCTGATGCAATCCGTCGCTATAACGACGTCCGTCCATAAGTCGGCCAGTAAACTCATCGACGATGACTACTTCGCCCTTTGCGTTGACAATGTAATCCTTGTCGAGCTTCATTATATAGTTTGCGCGAATTGCGTTGTTGATATAATGGTTAAGCTCCATATTGTCGACGTCGGAGAGATTATCGACCGCAAAATAACGTTCTGCTTTTTCTACACCGCTCTCGGTAAGCGTGATAGCCTTTTTCTTCTCGTCAATGTCGAGATCATCGGGTTTTAAGCTCTTTGCAAAACGGTTTGCTGTGATGTACATTTCACTGCTCTTTCCGCCACGGCCCGAAATGATAAGCGGGGTACGCGCTTCGTCGATAAGAATTGAGTCGACCTCATCGATAATGCAGAAGTTAAGCGGGCGCTGTACCTTGTCGCGTTTGTAAATGACCATGTTGTCGCGAAGATAGTCAAAACCGAGTTCGTTGTTGGTTGCGTACGTAATATCGCAATTGTATGCGGCACGTTTTGCTGCGCTGTCCATGCCGGCTATCGCTACGCCTACGGTAAGCCCTAAGTAGCGATGCACCTTGCCCATCCACTCGGCGTCACGTTTAGCGAGGTAATCGTTGACGGTGACGACATGCACACCCTTTCCGGGAAGTGCGTTAAGATATGATGCGAGCGTTGCGACGAGCGTTTTACCTTCACCTGTGCGCATCTCTGCGATGCGTCCCTGATGGAGCGCAATACCACCCATAAGCTGAACGTGGAAGTGGCGCATGCCCAATACACGTGCGCTTGCCTCTCTCACTGCGGCAAACGCCTCTGGCAAAATATCGTCGAGGGTCTCGTAATTGTGTTCCAGTCTGTCACGGAATTCAGCGGTCTTTGCTTTTAGCTGTTCTTCGCTGAGCGCACGATATTCTTCCTCGTACTTCTCTACCTTGTTTGCGATAGCGTCCAGTTTTTTGACTTGCTTTCTATTATCGCTGCCGGTGATGAATGAAATAAGTCCCATATAAGTCCTTCTCCTTGCGTGGCAAGCTTTTGCTCGCCATAACTTTTCTTTTTAAGCTTGGTTTAATTTTAATTGTTTTATGTTTAATCGCAGTGATACTTGTGTGAAATTATCGGTATTTTGCGGTAAACTTCCTATTCTATTGTGGTTTTGCTTTAAGGCTAATAGCAACCGACAAGGCGAACAAATCCGTCGACACTCGTTGTCAACCTGCGCATAACCATGTCGAGTACCGCTTTATTAGGACAGTCGAATTCGGCAAAAAACCAATATCCAAATTCTCCGTCACGGCTCGGACGCGACTCGAGCTTGTTGAGGTTGAGATCGTATTCCGCCAAAACTTGTAGCACTTTCAGTAGTTCGCCGGGTCTATGCGGTGTCCCGAAAACTATCGCTGCCTTGTCTCCGTCGTATTTTATGGCACGCTGTAAAAGTACAAAACGCGTCACGTTGTTTTTGTTGTCTTCAATCTCAGATTCAAGTACGGTGAGCCCTTCCGTCGCTACTCTCGCAATCGCAGCTTCTTCCACACTCGACACAATCTTTAATGCCGCAGAAGTGCTGGCTACCGCGATGACGTCCGCTGACGAAAAATTCGCTACAAGATATTTGTCACACTGAGCAAGTGCCTGCGGATGCGAGTAGATCTTCTTTACGTCGGATTTTTTTGCGCCGACTTTTCCGATAAGGCAATGAAATATGCGCTTATGAAACTGCCGAACGATATACACGTCATGATTCTTGAGGGCGTCGAGTGTGTCTCCTACCGTTCCGCCTACACTGTTTTCAAGCGGAACGACAGCTTGGTCTACGTCACCCTTTTCAAGTGCATCTACAACCGCTTTTATGGACGGATAGCCGACAAGCTCGCCTCCGACTTCGCCTGCCGCACAAGCATAAGTGTGGCTACTCTCGTCCCCGAAATAACCCGTTTTCATAGCACACTCGCCCCTATGCATGACGCACTAGACCGACCGGATGGCAATTTTATCGATTTTTTAGTGTTTATTCTCGGCATCTTTTTCTCCGCATCGGTATTCTTAGCGTAGTTTATTGTGCAATACGCATCTAAAATTATACTACATATTCGACTTCAATGCAACTTTTTGCGCCGTTTTTCGCAATGTTTTTTGCTGTAATTTGATTTTTAATACCAAACAAGTCTGTTTGTCACATGGTTTATTGCGTGCATTGGTTCTATAAATTTTAATGCCGATTCGAGTTACTTGTGTTATATGACAAAAACGCAGCGGTTAAAATATCGTTGCGTTTGTTGTTTGTAATTGCTAATTTTTGTTCTGATGTTTTGAGTTAGACTTAAATCTCGTCGTTGTCGTCACCGTTTAGAAGATCTTTGGATTCTTTCTCAAGCTCGGCATTCTTTGTTGCGTCCTCTTCTGCCATCTCGGCATTGTGACGTTCGGCTTCTTCTATCGTCTGCTCGTCCGGCTCTGGCGGAGCAACGGCTACGCATACGACACTGCCTTCGTTCTTCATCTTCATGATGCGAACGCCTTTTGTGTTTCTGGAAATTTTGCTAATCTCTTCGGCACGGATACGAATAATGATACCGTTGTCTGCGATCATCATTACATCATCGGTGGGATTGATAAGTTTTAGGTTGACAAGTTCGCCAGTCACCTCGTTGAATTTGCCGGCAAGTGTACCTTTGCCTGCACGCGACTGGATGCGGTATTCGTCAATATCGGTACGTTTTCCGTAGCCGAATTGCGATATGGTCAGCACTTCTTGATTGCAATCTTTCTTGATAACTGCCATATCGACAACGCGCTCGCCGTCACCTAAGCGCATCGAACGCACGCCCATCGAGCTTCTGCCGGTAGGACGAACGGATGTTGCGGCAAAACGAATACATTTACCGCCGGAGGACGCAAGCAAGATTTCGTCGTCGTTTTCGAGAATTTGTACGGAAATCAGCTCGTCGCCTTCGTTAAGTGTGATTGCGATCTTGCCGACTTTTCTAATGGACTCGAATTCGGTAAATGCGGTGCGTTTTACTAAGCCGTCACGAGTTGCAAGCATGAGGTAACCGCTGTGATCGCTGTTTTCCTTGACCGGAATAACGGCGGTAACCTTCTCGTCGGACGAGAGTTGGAGCAGATTGACAATCGCTCTGCCACGTGCGGTGCGCTCCGCTTCCGGGACTTCGTATGCTTTGATCGAGTACACTCTGCCATAGTTTGTAAAGAATAACAGATCGTCGTGAGTGCAAGTAACGAACATGTTCTCAACGAAGTCTTCTTCCTTGGGTTTATGTGCGGTGATGCCCATTCCTCCGCGGTGCTGAGCCTTATACTCGCATACCGGTAAACGTTTAACATAACCGGAGTGAGTCATTGAAATAACCACATCTTCACGATCGATAAGATCGCCGATGTCAATTTCGTCGTAATCGACGCAAATCTCGCTACGGCGCGGCGCATCGTACTTGTCTCTGATCTCTCCGAGTTCGGTCTTGACTATTGCTGTGATGCGCTCGGGACGAGCAAGTATGTCCTTGAAGTCCGCTATACGCATTTCTATCTCTTTCAACTCTGCTCTTATAGATTCTACCTCGAGGCTGGTAAGACGCTGTAATCTCATTTCCAAGATTGCACCCGCCTGCTTGTCGGAGAGTAAAAACTCTGCAATAAGTTTTGCCGCTGCCTCGTACTTGTCCTTGCTCTCTTTAATAAGCTGGATCACACGATCGATATTAGCAAGAGCGATTACCAAGCCTTGTAAAATATGTTCTCTTTCTTCTGCACGAGCAAGGTCGAAACGAGTTCTTCTCTCGATAACCTCTTTTTGGTGCTCGAGATAGTAGTACAACATTTCTTTGAGGTTGAGAATCTTCGGTTCGCCCTTGACGAGTGCAAGGAATATGATGCCGTCACTCTTTTGTAGGTCTGTATGCTTGTATAGCATGTTGAGTACGACTTGCGGTTGAGCATCACGCTTTACGTCGATAACTACACGCATGCCATCACGGTCAGACTCTTCGCGAATATCGCTGATTCCTTCGATACGCTTGTCTTTTACGAGCTCTGCCATCGTCTTGATAAGCTCTTCTTTGTTGACCTGATACGGTAGTTCGGTCACGACTATGCGGTGTTTTCCGTTCTCCGCCTCTTCGATCTCGGTTTTTGCTCGGATTATAATTCCGCCACGACCGGTACGATATGCCTGACGAATACGTCCTCTGCCCATGATAAGTCCGCCTGTCGGGAAGTCCGGTGCGGGAATGTATTCCATAAGTTCATCCACGGTAATGTCGGGGTTGTCTATGAGCGCGTCAACTGCGGAAATGACTTCGCCGAGGTTGTGCGGAGGAATATTCGTAGCCATGCCGACTGCGATACCGTCCGAGCCGTTAACAAGTAAGTTCGGGAAACGGCTGGGAAGTACCGTCGGTTGCATTAGCGTATCATCGAAGTTGGGATACCAATCGACTGTTTCTTTATCGAGATCTCGCAACATTTCGGCTGCGATCTTGCTAAGTCTTGCCTCAGTGTAACGCATGGC
>CAVEYH010000028.1:0-5981 GCA_963620055.1 bacterium
GTATAGGACGGTACCGAACTATTTTGCACCCGACACCTTCACTTCTTCTACACCTGCCACAAATTCGCGTGCCGTGACTACCGACTGATTTACGACAAAGCAAGTATTGCCCGCTTTTGCCGAGATATAGCCGAGTGTGCCTTTTTCCGCGCAATCGAACGAATAGACCTCGATCGCATCCTCGTCGCGAGCGGTGGCAAAGTACTTTCTCCAGTCCTCTTTGCCCTCTCCGAATTCCACGAACTTGACTTTTTTGCCGGTGGACGCCAGCGAATCGCTAAATTCCTTGGCAAACTTTGTGGACTCGGGATCACCGTTTACAGAAGTCACGAGAATCGACTTTACGTCCTCCGCCGTCACCACGGTAGCGAGTTTGACGAGCGAACCGTTTGCGTACGGATCCGCGCCCTCGGAAAACACGCGCGCGTCCTCCGCCCCGACCAAGTACTGCATTCTCTTGATGTATTTTGTGAATATGTACATTAGCGTGATTATCACGATCGCAACCACAAGTCCCACACCGGCACCGCCGATCGAACTCATGATTAGCGACGGCCGAGTGTTGCTGTCGGTGAGATCGCTAAAAATCGAAGTATCGTAGTTCGCACCGATCGTGGACGAAGTGAGCACATAGCTTCCGCCCGCATCGACGGACGCCTTTTCTTTCTCGCAGAATCCGGCGTTTTGTGCGTAGATCTCCGCTTTTGCTATATCGATATAAGTCTTTACCACGTTTTTAGCGACTTCGATATCTTCGTCGGACTTGATGTCGTACGCAAAGTCCACGCGCATTGCAAAAGTACTC
The DNA here is from genome assembly GCA_963620055.1 of bacterium. Classification (GTDB taxonomy): domain Bacteria; phylum Bacillota; class Clostridia; order Christensenellales; family Pumilibacteraceae; genus UBA10677. Next base: position 806 of record CAVEYH010000028.1, read on the forward strand.
ACACGTGAGACCTGTAAATTCTCTAGAAACTTCTTGACTTTTACCGTCTCGGCTTTTTCTTTCGGATATACGATGTCTTTTACCTTGTCGTACACGTCAGATTTTAGTTTCGGTACCACGGCAATATCGATGATCGAACTGCCTTTTGACGAGCATAGACTGTACACACTGTCACTAAAATCACCGGGATAGTAAAGATTACTATACTCCGTCACGTCAAAACTCAGTGTGCTTTCGTGCAAGACTATATTCGTCGTCTTGTACGTCAGCGAGTAGAAAACACCGCACGCTATGCCGACAATCACGCACAGCACCGGAATAATCCACTTCCGCACCGCATAGATTAAATAACTTTTGAATGAAAATTCTCTTTCGGTTTCCATCTCGTTTTTCCTTGTGCTTTTTGTTTTATAGGTACATAGGGCAAAAGCCCGACTCCCCCTTGCTTTGCCACGACACTAACGCATCGTAACCTTTACATTATACCGCCCGTCCATAACTTTGTCAACGATTTAACCGCTTGTCCCCACTCCCCACAACATAAGGATATACAAATAGAATAATGCACATTCGGCTGTATCCTCGTGACTAGTTCGAAATGACGTATATGGCGATTAGCTATTTTATCGAGTGGCTTGCATCATAGCGAACGTTACTTTTTATGCCACTATATCTTGCCTAGTTTAATATCGGTTTTTATGCTTGCGATAGTAGCGGGATCGGCATCGAAAAACCTGCCGGCACGGAACGAATAGATACTTACTTTTTCCACGGGCATACCGGTGATTTCTTCGGCTGCGAGTGCGTATGCGGCGAGCTGAGTGTTATACGTTCCCGATTCGATGGTTTTTAGTTGCGACGTCTTGTAATCGATTACCTCGTATGTTTTCCCGTCGGTCACGAGTAGGTCGATAACGCCTTGAATGATCGTTCCGCCGGGGTTGTAGACGAACTGTTTTTCGCGATAGATTTTTCTATTCCCGATTCTGTTTTTTACCGCATTAAAAGCCGTGACAAACTCTGCCTCGTCCACGAGCGCAAACGACGGTTCGGTATCGCGAAGCTTCTTTACGGCACTCTCGGCCGTCAGCGAATAATCGGCTTTTTCCATGGCTCTATGATAAGCATTGCCTTTTTCGAGTGCGCGATCGTCGTCCGCTCCCGCCATGTATTCTTGCACGGTATCGTCCTCGGCATCCTTGCCTATAGCCGTAACACTCTTCTTGATGCCGACATGTTTCGGCGCGTTCTTTTTCGGCGCGTCGTAGTACCTATTCAGCACCCTCACAAATTCGTCGTCGGGTGCGTGAGCTATGATAGTTTGCTCGTTCTCTTGTACCGCCTTGCAATCTTCCGCACGGTATACCGAATATCCGTATATCGGAAAAGTCGGAACAAGCCAATCGAAAAAGCAATCGCCGTACTCGGGATCAAAACCTTGTGCGCCCTCTTTTATCGCTTCTACAATGCTCTCTCCCACCGTTGCGTAAATATATAGACCTTGTTTCGAACGCGTGATCGCAACGTACAGTAGGCGCATTTGTTCTTCTTGCAAGGCTCGACGCTTTTTTATTCCTGCCGCAAGCGTGAGTTTGTTCTCGGAAATCGTGCGTGCTTTTTCGTCGAAGTTTTTCATGCACACGCCCATCGTGTCGTCGAGTTGCACGCGCCCGTAAGTCTCGCGAATATTGAATTCGTGCGCCGTGTCGACAAAGAACACGAACGGAAATTCCAAGCCCTTCGATGCGTGAATCGTCATGATGTTTACCGCGTCGACAGCCGGTTTTCTTTCCGCCTGCGCCTCTGCCGAAGCCAAATATTCGACATAAATATATACGCTCGCGCCGTACCTAGACGATGCGAGATGATCCAAAAATGCCGTAAGAGTATCCGTCTTTACGTCCGGATCGTCACCTGCCTCCACGCGTGGAAACCAATTCTTTTCAGCGACGAGCTTGCCTACAAACTCGCATGCCGAGTGCGTGCGTGCATAACCGCGATACCGCTCGCAAAGTGCGAAAAACTCACGAAGTTTCCTTGCGGTTTCGTCCGTATTTTTCTCGGCATAATTTTCACATAACACGAAAAACCGCTCTTCGTCTTGCTTTCCCGTCATTCGCACGAGCGCAAGTTCGTCTTCGGTAAGGTCGGCTATGGGCGACAACAAAATCGAAACAAGCGCCACGTCGTCCGAGCCGAAAACGATGTATTTCATAAACTCGGTAAGTTTCGTTATCTCGGGCACCGATGTAAATTCGAGCGCATCGGACAGCGATGCGTTTATGCCGATTTTTTTGAGTTTTGCATGTATAAGCCCTTGTCTTAATCCGCGAGTAGCCGACAGCACGGCTATATCTCCGTACTCGACGGGGCGCGTCTTGTCGCTACCGTCTTCACCTTTATAACGGACAAAACCGCTTTCGAGCAGTTCGGCAATGTCCGCAACCACGCGGTTAGCCTCCGCCTCGGCATTACTGAGGTCCTCGCTCGTATCCTCTATAACGCTGTAAATGCCTATTTTAGGTTGCCTTCCGCCCTTGGTAATAAGATTGAGCGACACTTTTCCGCCTGTAAGTCCCGCACCCGAAGTAAGCCGAGCCGTACTCTCATAGCTTATCTTGCCGAATTTTTCGGTCATTAGCGGACAAAACACGCGGTTTACATAGTCCAAAATCTCCGTCGTGCTACGAAAATTCGCGTTTAACTCGATAGGCTTGGCAAAATTGCTCTCTTCATAGTGCGCATACTTATGTAAAAATATGTTCGGATCGCACATTCTAAAAGCATAAATACTCTGCTTGACGTCGCCGACCAAAAACAGCGACGCACTCTTCAATGCGGAAAGTATGCGCTCTTGCAAAGGGTTTATGTCCTGATACTCGTCCACGAAAATATAGCGATAACGCGCGCGAATGTCCTCGGCGCGCTCGGGATTTTCCACGATCTTGACAGTGAGATGCTCGAGGTCCGAATAGTCGAGCCGAGCATGGCGACGCTTGTCCTCGGCATACTTTTCGGTAACGACGGAAACAAGTCCGAGTAGAACGCGCGTAAACTTTGCCACGCGATCGTTAGGTCTCGGCGTTTCCTCATACCTTTTTATCTTTTCCTTCACATCTGTGTGCGCTTTTTTCAGCACCTTGTATTCTTCATTCAGCTCTTTACAGCCGTCCGGAGTCTTGCCGGAAACCTTAGGAATAGGCTTGTCCTCTCCGGTCTCCATGTTGTCCACAAACTGCTCTACCGCCGCACAGTTGCGCTTAAAATTCGCTTCTTTCGTGCGAACAAGCAGGTTGCGCGCGCTCGGCAAAATGTGATTCTTTATTTGGCCATTTAGTTTTTCTACCGCACTCTCGATCACCGACTCGCTAAGTCTCGGATCGGTCAGCCCGTTTAGTGCGCTCTCGGTCAGCCAAGTCTCGGGATCGGCCTGCGCCTCGGTATAGCCGTATACAGTCCTTATCAATTTTTTCAACGCATCGTCCGTGCGTCCCGACAGCATAATATCGTAAAATTCGACAAAATCTTCGTCTCCGCTCGCTATCTTTTCCTCGATCGTGTCGTCTATGGCGGAAGAAAGCATCGTTTCTGCCTCGTCCTCGTCCGCTATCTCAAATGCCGGATCCGCTCCGATCACATAAAAATAATTGCGAATGAGCCGTTGACACCAGCTGTGCAACGTGCTTATCTCGGCAGTAGGCAAGAGCAAAAGCTCACGCTCGGCAATCTCGGAAAATGCCGTGCCGTCCCCGACACGCTTGAGTAGTGCGTTCTGCAATTTGTCGCGCATGTCCGCCGCCGCCGAACGCGTAAACGTACATATAACCATGTTTTCGAGCGATGCGCCTTCCTCGATCAGCGAGAGTACTCTCTCGATCATGACCGTGGTTTTACCGCTCCCCGCCGATGCCGACACAAGCAAATTTTGCTCGCGCGATTCTATCGCATGTCTTTGTTCTTTGGTAAACTCTCTACTCATTCCGCCACCGCCTTGTCATCTTTCGGTGACACCGCACCCACAATAGTCTTTTTCTCTATCGAACCCATGCGCCTACACAGTGCCTGCCGTCCGCAAATCGTAGCATAATCGCAATAATCGCACGCACTTTTTTTTCCGTCCGCAAACGGCGATGCAACAATGTTTCCGTCCATGATCTCGGTTGCCGCCTTGTCCGCAACCGCCACGGCATAGTCCGCCGCAGCGTCTAGTTCCTCTTCTTTGCAAGCGTGCGTATTGTTACCGAGTATATAAGTATCACCGTCCTTGTTGAGTCCGAGCGACACTTCGATAATCGTGCTTTTTAGCGACTTTTGCGCTTTACCGCCGTCGAGTGGCACGTTTATCGCGTCGGCGACGTTTTCGGTGGTAAGACTGCCGTCGAGCGCCGTCAGCATGTCGGGTTTGGAATCGAACGCACCTTTTAGCCTATGATCGAACTCGTCGTCGCTCCACCTGACCGAAAACGGAAAATAGAAAAATCCCGCCGCACGATATGCGTTCTCGCGCATGACACGCGTATATATCATTAGCTGAATTTTCTTGCCGTAATAAAGATCCTTCCATGAAAATTCTATCGAACCCGTCTTGTAGTCAATTACGCGCGCACGATCACCGTATAGGTCTATTCTGTCGATGTCGCCCACGAGTTTTACCCCCGACGAAGGCAGAGTAATCGTCCTTAACTCGGAATTTTCTCTGCCGAACGACGCCTCGGTTTTATACGGCCGAAAAGCTCCCGAGGAAACTTGTTTCGCCACGATCTCGCACAAAACGACCGCCTCTTCTTTTAGCTTGTTATAAGTGCGTTCGTTCTCTTTTAGACGGTACTTCGCGAATTTATCTTTCTCGGTTTCGGCGGTCTTTTCCACGAATTCCGCTACTTTAGCAGGCATACCGGCAGTGACGTACAACTCGACGATTTTATGCAAAAACTGCCCCACGTCAAGCGGCGTAACCAGTCCGTCGTCCGCCTTCTTTATTTTGAGTCCGTATCTAAAAAAGTACTTATACGGACACTCGAAATACGTCTGCAATGCGCTGACCGAAGTGGTTTTCCCGCGTAAAAACGGTATGCGATCTCGGCTCAGCTTCACGGGACGGACGTGTCGCTCCAATGCGTCTTTAAGATCTCCCGTCGCTTCTTTCAGCGAGCCGGAATATTCTAAGTCCTTGTAC
>CAVEYH010000028.1:5991-9155 GCA_963620055.1 bacterium
GTACTTTAACAGAGTTTCAAGCGCAACCGATCGCGAGCCGGTAAGCACGGCAACGACCATCGGATCCGTCGCTTTTCTCAGTTTTTCGGCATATTCACCGTTCCCGCAGTACTCGTCGTCTCCGATTGCGTGTGTTTCGGTTCTATTGTTTTTTTGTAACAGTTTAAGATCGAACGAAGGTTTTGCCCCACCGCCCTCGGTATAAGTTATAAACAGACGTTTTGCCACTTTCAGAAAATGCCATAGTTCGTCTCGGCACAGCTTGTTTTTCTCGGCCGTGCACGGCTCGACTTTTAGAGTGTAGCTTTGCAATTGCTTTGCGTCCGCATCCGTCAAAAGTCCGTCGTCACCGTTCGTCACGGGGATCTCGCCCTCGTTAAACCCGACGATTATCGCGTACTCGACACGACGACCGCGATACTGTGAAAGCGGTCCTATCTGCACCACGTCGGAGCGATTCGGCACGAGCGAAACGGCAGTCCCCTCGAAGATCTCGCGAAGTACGTCCTCCGACTCTTCCGCCGTGGCCGCACCGCCTCCGCCAAGTTCCCCGAATAAGTCTATCAATTCTTTCGTCTTTTCATAGACTCCGCCGTAATCTTTACCGTCCTCGTCGGCCAATGAAATCTCGTTCGTTATCTTTTCCGCATCGCATCTGACCAGTAGCGCGTTTAGACATTCGGTGAGCCGTGTTGCCGAATCGAAACAGCCGTCTAAAATCCCCAGTAAACTCATGAGCCGAGTCCTAACTCTTTCCGCGCCTTCGACAAGCCCATCCTCGTCACCGTCATGACGAGTAAACGGCATCGTAAAACCGAGGTAATCGACACAATACCGTCCGACGTAGAAACGGAACGAATCGACGTCACGTCTCTGTGTCCCCGCGTAAGCATTACCGGACAATGCGAGCATATCGGGCATGCGATACTTACGGCGCACACACTCGAGCGCGGAAAACACGAATCTGACGAGTTCCGTCCCCGCAAGCGGTAGTTTCTCACCCGTGTAGTACGGAATATTAAACTCGTCAAATATTCGCTTTGCCGTGTGGTATTCTCCGCTCCCGTCGACGACGGCTATAACGTCGTACTTCCCTCCGTCGTAAACGTATTTTGCGATACGTTTTGCCACTTCTTTATACTCTGTTGCACGATCGACACAATTCATTATCACGGGTTTACTCGGCACGGTGTAATTAACCGGCGGAGCGGACTCGATCACGGTCAGCGACAACGCGTTATGCTCGATTATATCCAATAGTTTTTTAATTTCGGCAGAATAGCGGTCATACAACGTGACGTACACGTTCGCGTTTTTCAGCATGCCGGTACGTTCGATCGCCTCGCCCAGCAAGCGGTTTCTCCCCGCCGCATCGACGTACTTGCCGTCGATCTCTTTTATATATTCGCGATAAAGCACGGCAAGATCACCGGCTTTTTTCATGTCGCCGGCGTTTTGCAAGTCCTCGGGGCTTACCGCGCAAGATCTTAGTGTATTCAGCGCATCGTAAAGTTTTACCGCAAACCCCGTCCGCACGCACGAACGCGTGTAGCACGACAGCTCGCCCGAGTGCTCGCGACAAACTTTTTTCAGTAGCATGAGCGCGCCTTGCTTGCTGAGTGCCTTATTTTTTTCGCCTGCCACAAACCGCGTATACATGCGGTTAAACGTCGTGACTTCCAGATCAAACGCGCCTTTGCCGAACGTGAATAATCGCTTTTCGAGCGCAAACGTATAGATGTCCGGCACGATAACAATATTGTTTACGTCCAGACTCGGCTTGCGTTTCCCGACAATTTCCACGACACGATCGAGCGCGTCCGCATAAGATTTTTCCGTGATTACCATACCCACATTTTACCTTATTTAGAATGTTTTTTCAAGTAAATATCGATACATATATACGGCTTGCGCATTTTTTGTGTGATGCGCATATTCGGCTTGTATGTTTTTTGTGTGGTGCGCATATTCGACTTGTGTGTTTTTGTGTCAAAAATAAAAATTGCGGTGAAAATCTGTAGGCAATAGTGCGTGGCCTGCCCTATAGGCGTCAAACGCTTGATTACTTTTTGCCGTTATGTTATACTTGTAGCGAAAATTTGCGGGGCGAGAAAGCCATGACCGCCACGCGCAAACTCAAAAATTCCAAAATCAAGGTGATTTACAAAATGAAAAAATTACTCGGCATATTACTGGCGATTGTGAGCGCATTCTCGCTCGTCGCTTGCTCGACCGGCAGTACCACGACGGCGGTCCAGCCCGAAATCCCTGCGCCTTGGACGGCAGGCAAAACCTCGTTCTACGAGCGCACTACTTATAACGTGACGAAAACGAACGCCGACGGCACCGTAATCGCTAGCGGAACGGCAGTATTTACCATCGCATCGATAGACGATACTTATTCGGAAATTACCGAAGACTTTACGATCACTTATAACGACAACGCCGACGAAGCCGACAGAGGCAAGACCGACACGATCACTTCAAAATCGAAAATGGACTCGAAGGTCTATCACCCCGTTTCGTCCGAAAAGACGGTGACTCTCGCCGATCGCACGGACGTACTGAATAACAGTTATCACCTTACCGTGGACTATACGAACAAAACGAGTGAACTGACGTGGCTGAAAAACGGCAAAAGCGCATCGACCATCGACTTCTCGGACGAAAGTATGTCGGACGTATACGACAACGAGACTCTGTACTACGTCCTCCGCGGTTTCACCGACATAAAAGCAGGCGGAAGTAACACTTTCAAACTCGCTAACTTTTTCGACATGCACGTCAGAGATTCGTTCTCCGTCACCACAATGACTTTTTCCTGCTCGGCAGAAGGTAGCGAAGTGGCACTCAACCTCGGTGATAACTTCTGCGGAAAGTACGGACTCGACGACGTCGCCAGCGTAAAAACGGTCGAGACCTCTCTCTCGATCAGCGCGACGGAATCCGGCGCTCCGATAGATATTTACTACTCGCTCACCCATTTCAAAGTTAGCGAAAACGAAACCATCAAACGTCCTTTGGTCCTAATGAAAACCTACGAGTACGACGCATCTACCGCCTCACTGGCATACACCACCGAATACTCGATCTCCGACTTCACCACCACAAAAGCCGAATAACAATCCGCTGTAAATACTAAACGTGCGCAAACACTTTTAACG
>CAVEYH010000028.1:9165-9987 GCA_963620055.1 bacterium
ATTATAAACCGCGCTCTAACAAAAAACCGTAACGATTCGTTCGCTACGGTTTTTTAGGTTAAGTTATTTACTTTCTTCGGGTTTTACACTCTTTTCTTCTTTTTCGGCTTTGCGCTTTTCTTCTTTTTCGGCTTTGCGCTTTTCTTCTTCAATCCGTTTCTTTTCTTCTTCGACGCGTTTCTTTTCTTCCTCGGCTTTTTTCTTCTCCTCGGCCTTGGCGTTCTTTTCGTCCTCCGCCTTCTTTGCCTCGGCTCTCTCGGCCTCTTCGCGTGCGACGGCTATTTTTGCGGTTTCCGTGCGTATCGCATCGAGCTGAATCTTAATCAACTTTTGCGCGTAAAGTTTGGTTGTGAGGGCCAACATGGACAGCGACAAGGGATCGGCGGTGTCGGTAATGTCGAGATCGGTAAAAACTTTTTCTTGGAGTGAGCAAAACTTGTCGTACTTTTTGTCCAGCTCCTCGCTATATCCGCCCAAAAGCAACGTGATCTCTGTCATGGACAACACTTGCTTTAACAGACATATCATTATAAGGTATGCGAGGTGATCCGCGCCATAACGCTTACGCACCGGCGGAGGAATTATACCCAGTTTGACGTAGTTATTGATCATTGACGAAGTTATGATCGGCTTGTCGTCGTCACGGTCAAGCACCTTAAAATACTTGTCAATTATACTGACCACCTGATCCATGTACAGCCCGACGTCCGGCAATTCGCGATATCTCGGCAGTTTGAATCCGCCTATATCGTCGCGAAAAATCTCAAAGTCTTTTAGTATGTCAAAATCTTGGAATTTAGGTATTATCGATTCGTCCATATC
>CAVEYH010000029.1:0-8717 GCA_963620055.1 bacterium
CCATCTAACCGTGACTTTGTCGGTACGGCCGTTACGATGCTTGGCTACGATAATATCGCATTTTGTGCGAGTGTCTTCGTCGACTGTCTGGTCGTTCGGGTCATGTTCACGATACAAAAACATGATAATGTCCGCATCCTGTTCGATTGCACCGGACTCGCGCAGGTCGGACATTTGCGGTTTTTTGTCGGTACGTTTTTCGATGTCACGCGACATTTGGCTGAGTAGCAATATCGGTACGTTAAGCTCTTTTGCAGCAATTTTCATTGTACGAGTAATGTCACTGACTTCTTGCTGACGGCTCTCGACGCGTTTGCCGGACGACATAAGTTGTAGATAGTCGACAAGCACGAGGTCGAGTCCGTGTTCGCGCTTTAATCTGCGGCATTTCGACAAAATTTCGATAGGTGTGGTTAGTGAACTGTCGTCGACGTAGATCATTGCTTCGCTTAGTTTCTTTTGTGCTTCGACAAGGCGCATACTCTCCTGCGGCTCGCGTGTGCCGGAGTTGACGTGTTCCATACTGACTTTTGCAACCGAACACAAGAGACGGGTTGCGAGCTGTTCCGCGCTCATCTCGAGCGAGAATACGGCACAACGGAACGGATCGACCTTGCCCGACGGCGTCTTTCTGGACTTGTCAAGTGCGGCGTGAGATATAAAATTCATGCCCAAGCTGGTTTTGCCTTGTGCAGGTCTCGCGGCAATAAGCACTAGGTCCGACTGATGAAAACCTCCGAGTAGCTCGTTGAGTTTTTCAAACGGAATGGGTACCGTTTTTTGTTCGGTCGGATTGCTTTGTTTGTCGTCCATGATCTTCATCGCGCGAGTGACGACTTCGTTCATATCGACAAGCGAACTCTTGTCTTCTTTTTCGGCAAGCGCATAGATCTCGCGTTCGGCAAGTCCCAAAGCATCTTCGTCGCCGTCGCCCGTATATGCAGTGTCCATGATCTTTTGCGATGCGGAGATCAATTGGCGCAGTAGCGAATTCTTCTTTACGATGTCTAAGTAATGGCAATAGTTGTCGGCACTGGGGACAAACGATGTGATTGCGGAAATGTAAGTGATCCCGCCGACCGCATCCATGACGCCCTGCTCCTCTAGTTCCTGAACAAGCGTGACAAAATCAATCGGCTTGTCCTTATATGAGAGGTTGAGCATTGCGGAAAAAATCTCTTTGTGCGCATTTTGATAAAAATCATCGGGTTTAAGCTCGTTAAGAATGGTGATCGGCGCATCTTCGTCGATAAGAACGCAACAAAGAATGGCTTCTTCCGCTTCGTCGTTGTGCGGTAGAATCCTTGCCTTTACGTTCGGATGATCTTTTACTTTGTCCTTTCTTGCGGAATTGACGGGCATATCCGTTCTCCTTCTTTAATTGCTTTTGATTTTATAAATTACTCTTGTTGAGCTGCCATTTTTTTACGATAGTCGGCCTTCGCACGAAGTGACGAATCGAGAATTTTCTTTCTGATTCTTAGGCTTTGCGGAGTGACTTCGAGTAGCTCGTCGTCTGCGATAAATTCGAGGCATTGCTCAAGTGACATGTTGATCGGCGGAACAAGACGAAGTGCGTCATCCGAGCCAGCAGCACGCATGTTTGTCATTTGTTTGCGCTTGCAAACATTGACTACAATATCGTCACCTTTCGGGTTTTCTCCGACGATCATGCCTTCGTAAACTTTTACGCCCGGTCCAATAAACAATGGTCCGCGCTCCTGTGCATTGAACAGTCCGTAAGTAATGGATTCGCCCGTTTCATAAGCTATTAGCGATCCGCACGAACGACGTTCAAAGTCACCGCGATATTTGTCGTATTTGTCGAACACTGAGGTCATGATGCCTTCACCCTTGGTGTCGGTAAGGAATTCGGACTTGTAACCGAACAAACCGCGACTAGGTACGGAGAATTCAAGACGCATACGGTTGCCTACGGGCGTCATGCTGACAAGTTCGCCTGCGCGCATGCCCATTTTTTCCATGACCGCTCCCACGCAATTTTCGGGGACGTCGGCAACAAGCGTGTCGATAGGTTCGCACAGTACACCATCGATCTCCTTGAATAGTACTTTCGGCATTGAGACTTGGAATTCGTAGCCTTCTCTTCTCATATTTTCGATGAGGATCGAGAGGTGCATTTCGCCTCTTCCGCAAACAGTGAAGGATTCGGACGAATCGGTATCTGAAACGCGCAAACTTACGTCTTTTATTTGTTCTTTATACAGTCTTGCGCGAAGGTGACGTGATGTGACAAATTTGCCCTCTTTGCCCGCAAACGGCGAATCGTTGACCGAAAATGTCATCTCAACGCTAGGTTCGGAAATCTTGGGAAATTCGATCGCTTCGGGTGCGGACGGATCACATAATGTGTCGCCGATGGATACGCCTTCAACACCGCTGACGCATACGATATCACCGACGATCGCACTCTCAACTGCGACTCTTTGCAAGCCTTCAAATTGATATATATTCGTAACTTTGGCTTTGATTGCCTGTTCGGGCTTGTGGTAGTTGGTGAGAATTACCGGCTGGTTTTGACGAAGTGTACCGCGCTCTATTCTACCAATGCCGATAGATCCGACAAAGTCCGAATAATCGAGTGCGGATACAAGCATTTGCACGGGACCGTCGATATTACCTGCAGGTGCCGGAATATGACGGACAATCTTTTCAAACAGAGGTATTAGGTTTTCGCCGGGCACGTCCGGATCGAGTGTAGCCGTGCCGTTTCTCGCGCTACAATACACGATTGGACTGTCAAGCTGTTCTTCGGTCGCGTTGAGTTCGAGAAGCAATTCCAGCACTTCGTCGACAACCTCTTTGATTCTTGCGTCCGGACGATCGATCTTGTTTACTACGATGATCACGGGATGACCGAGTTCGAGTGCTTTTTGTAGTACGAAACGTGTTTGTGGCATTGTGCCTTCGTATGCATCGACAAGCAATACTACGCCGTTGACCATCTTTAGAATACGTTCGACTTCCCCTCCAAAGTCTGCGTGGCCCGGGGTGTCAACGATATTTATCTTGTAGTTACCGTACTTGACGGAAGTGTTTTTCGCGAGAATGGTTATACCGCGCTCACGCTCGATGTCATTGCTGTCCATGACACGCTCGGCAACCGCCTGATTTGAACGGAATGCTCCGCCCTGTTTTAGTAGTGCGTCTACAAGCGTTGTTTTACCATGATCGACGTGCGCGATTATCGCTACGTTACGAATGTGTTCGTTTGTCATAAGTTTTTAGTCCCTTCCAAAATAAGTTTTCATCATTTCCCACGTTACGTCTATTTTTTGTCGTCTAGTTTTTTCTTTGCTTCTTCGGCTTCGTCCGGCGGTAGCAATTCGTCAAGTCTGCGCTTTAACCGCTCTTTTTCCTCTTGCTCCGGATCGTGTCCGTCGAATATGTCTTCGAGGTCGCGTTTTGCCCGTTCGACGTCGTCCGTGACGGTTCCGAACGGATTCTGCGAGTCGTTCGTTCTATTCATAAACATTGCAAACGGATCTCGGTAAATACTACCGTCATCGCCGTGGACCGTGCCGTCGGATTCGACGTGATAATGTACGGGGCCTTTCTTTAATTCGACCATTTTGGGCTCCGACTTGCTTTTACGCGTTGCAAGTAGCACAATGGCAACGGTCACCAGTCCTACTCCGAATATTACAACATACCAGCCGAGGGGATTTCTGCCTGAATACGAATAGGTTATAACGTGGTTTTCCGTGTCAAACGCAACGGACCACTTTGCCCATTTCTCGCCGTTTATGGTAACGATCTCGCCATTCATCGGAGTTACGTTCGCATTCCAATAAAACGAGAGTGTGAGGTCGCTCGGATTATAACTTTTTATTGCGGGAAACGCGGATTTGATGCCCGGAATAACGTCTGTAACACCATTTACAAGCACATCCATGATCGTGCCGGGCGCAATTTCTTCCGTGCCGTCGTACTGCGCGCGAAGCCCGTTATACGGGCTACTCTGCGTATATATTACATCGTAAGTAAAAAAGTGCTTTTCGATCTTGCGATCATAGTTTTCGTCCTCGTCGGTGTCGCTGTCGCTACTCGGTGTATATGTGCGACTTATCGTGACGATTGTATTTCCGTTTTTTTCATTGACGGTCGTGGCACAACCGAATGCTATGCCGAACGTCTCGAAATACGATCTTACAGTCCAAGTCGTGCCGGTAAGTGCCGTGGTGTTGCTACTCGCAGTCTTTTCCATAGCATTTACAACCGATGACGGCAAATTAACTTTGTATTCGGCCGTGATCGTGTCACCGCTACTCGTGTAATAATAATCTACGCTCGCTCCGCAACCGCAAAGTGCAAACGTGCAAATTGTGACAACGAAAAGTATTGTAAGTATTTTTAATTTTTTCACAAACGATTCTCCTTTGCTATAATTGCGGTGGATTTATGTGTGTTTTAATTCCGTACATTTTTGGTGCTTTATATAACAGTGCGGAATTCTATGATTACAGTTCTTTCTTTAACTGATCGAGTGTAGCTTTGAATTCGTTCATTGCGTTGTTGAACGGTGCTTTGTCCATAAGGTCTACGCCCGCGATCTTAAGAAGCTCGTACGGAGAATCGCTCCCTCCACTCTTCAAGAAACGCTTGTAATCGGCAACTGCGGGTTCGCCTTTTGTGAGTATTGCGTTCGCAATGTTTACTGCAGAGGTCAAGCCGGTTGCGTACTTGTATACATAGAATGCGGTATAAAAGTGCGGAATACGTGCCCATTCGTAGCGAATAAGGTTATCATGCGTGACTGCCTTGCCGTAATACTTTTTGTTGAGCTTGTAATATTTGTCGGACAAACTCTTCGGTGTTAGCGGTATGCCTTTTGCTGCCATATCGTGGCTGAGCTTTTCAAATTCGGCAAACATGGTTTGACGGAACAATGTAGTGCGGAACATATCTAGATAATATGTGAGGAAGTACTTCTTCGCTTTTTTGTCCGTCGCATTGTTTATCATATATTTTAACAATAGCACTTCGTTGACGGTGGAAGCGACTTCCGCCACGAAAATCGAGTAGTTTGCTTTTGCGTGTGGCTGTGCGCCGTGCGAATAATACGAGTGCATCGAGTGACCTAATTCGTGCGCGATTGTAAACACGTCGCTTGTCGTGCCGGAGTGGTTCAAAAGCACATACGGATGCGTGGTGTATGTTCCCCAACTGTATGCGCCGCTACGCTTGTTTTCGGTCTCGTACACGTCCATCCAACGCTCGCGTTTTGCACGAAGCAGTAGTTCGTGATACTCCTCTCCGAGCGGAGCAAGTCCCTTGACTACCATGTCAAAAGCGGTCTCGAAATCGTATTCGCTCTCGACGTTTTCGACAATCGGGACGTACATATCGTACATGTGAAGTTTGTCATAACCTAACGTTTGTTTTCTGAGTGCGACGTAATCGTGGACGTATTTTAGGTTGTCACCTACTGCCGACAAAAGATTGTCATACACTCCGCTAGGCACGTTATCTTCGTAAAGCGCCTTTTCGATGCTACTCTTGTATCCGCGTGCTTCGGCATAGAAGTTGTCTGCCTTGACCGAGCCTGCGTATACGAAAGTGATGGTATTGATTAGGCGGTAATAAGTCTTGTATAATGCATCGAACGCGTGCTTGCGAACGCTACGATCATTACTCTGCAAAAATACGGAATATTTGCCCTGCGTGAGCTGGACACGCTTGCCGTTTTCGTCACTGACCTTAGGAAGCGGTAAATCGACGTAATCGATCTTGCCGAAAATCTCGTCAAACATGTTGAGTGCGCTACTCGACATTGCAAGCAATCTTTCCTCGCCTTCGGGAAGAATATATTTCTTTTTGCGCTTCACTTCGTCAAGGAGGTATGTGTACGGTTCAAATTCGGGAAGTGTCATTACTAAATCGAGATACTCGTCGCTGAGCGAACTGAGTTCCGGACTAATGTATGCTCCGACTGCGGCATAGGACGTAAGAAGTCTGTCCATTTTGTCGCACATACCGGCATACTTATCTACGGCGCCGTTCTCGTCGCGACGCATGCGTGCGTAACAATATAACATTTCGATCTTGATATCGATCTCGTCCGACAGATTTAAGCATGCAAGCAACTGCTTTGCAGTGGATAATTTACCCTTGTATGCACCGATCTTTTTGATCTCTCCGCCAACTTCCTTGAATTCTTTTTCCCAATCTTCGTCGGTTACGAAAATGTCTTCAAGTTTCCATTTGTACTCTTCTTTTACTTCGCTTCTTTTCATTTCTTTGGATCACTCCGAGTTTATTTTTTATAATCATGGGCATTTTGTTTCTGCCCTCTTTATAACGTTTTTAGTTCTTGTTGCTGTGAAGTGGTGCAGGGATTCTTCCTCCACGATTTATGAACGTCTCCGCACTCTCCGATCTTACCGGTATAATCGGTGCCGTGCCGAGTAGTCCGCCAAACTCCGCTTCTTCGCCCACGGTCTTGCCGTAAACGGGGATTACTCTGACTGCCGTAGTCTTATTATTTACCATGCCGATCGCACATTCGTCCGCGATTATTGCCGAGATCGTAGCGGCCGAAGTGTCGCCGGGGATCGCTATCATATCAAGCCCGACCGAGCAAACGGCTGTCATCGCTTCAAGCTTTTCCAAGGTTAAACTGCCTTTTCTTGCCGCGGTGATCATGCCTGCGTCTTCCGATACCGGTATGAATGCACCCGACAATCCGCCTACGGATCCGGATGCCATAAGTCCACCTTTTTTCACCGCATCGTTAAGTAATGCAAGGCATGCGGTTGTGCCGTGAGTCCCGACGGATTCGAGTCCGATTTCTTCTAAGATGTGCGCCACAGAATCACCTACTTTCGGCGTGGGCGCAAGCGACAAATCGACTATACCGAATTGCGCATTAAGTCGATGGCTCGCCTCTTGTGCGACGAGCTGACCTACTCGGGTAATTTTGAACGCGGTTTTTTTGATAATTTCCGCAATTTCATCGAGCGGAGCGCCTTTTGCCTTGGATATTGCGTATTGGACTACGCCCGGACCGGATACGCCGACGTTGATAACGGCATCACCCTCACCGACTCCGTTGAACGCGCCTGCCATGAACGGATTATCTTCGACTGCATTACAAAACGCAACGAACTTTGCGCAACCTATACTGTCGTTATCGCAAGTGAGGTATGCAAGCTCCTTGACTTTTTCGCCGAGAATCTTGACTACGTCCATGTTGATTCCGCTCTTTGTACTACCGACGTTGATGGACGAGCAAACTTTTTTGGTGCAAGCAAGCAGTGACGGAATCGTCTCGATAAAGTCACGTTCACCGGGTGTCGCACTCTTGTGGACAAGTGCACCGTAGCCGCCGATAAAGTCAATGCCGATTTCTTCGGCTACTTTATCCATTGCTTTGCCGATTTCTTCGTATCCGCCGCTAGCCGCGCCTATGAGGCTAATCGGTGTGACGGAAACACGCTTGTTGACAATGGGAATCCCGTACTCGGCGGCTATGTCGTTGCCTGTTTTTACAAGGTTGCCGGCAAGTCTTTTTATCTTGGCATATACCTTTTCCGCCGTGCCTGTTTTGCTGTCTGTTATGCAGTCGAACAGCGATATCGCCATCGTGACGGTGCGCACATCGAGATTCTGACTGTCTATCATTTTAATCGTTTCGTATACTTCGCCGGTGTTTATCATAGATGCGTCTCCGATTAAATTCTGTGCATGGCGTTGAAAATGTCCTCGTGCTGAATGCGTATGGACACTCCGATCTCTTTGCCGAGTTCGTCAAGCTTTGGTGAGATCTCTGCGATCTTTTCGTCTTTCGGTACTTCTACCATCATTATCATGACAAAATAATCCTGCATGATCGTCTGTGAAATATCCTCTACGTTTACGCCGAGTTTAGCGAGCGCACCCGAAACCTTCGCGATAATTCCTACTTTGTCTTTACCTAAAACCGTTACTATTGCTTTCATGACAGTATGTCCTCAAAAATTGTGTTCAGTTGATTTATTCCGCTTTCGTCTCCGAAGTCTCGGTCATTGTTTCGTTTTCTACCTCTTCATGCGGTGTTTCTGTCGTTGTTTCAAACGAAGTTTCGCAAAATACGTTGTTCACCCTAGTTATTTCATATGCTATAAGTATATTTGCGTGGGTGATAAACTTGATCTCATCGCCAATATTTAGCGGTGGCAAGGAATGCGTGCGCTCGACTAAAATGTGACGTTCGGTAATGTCGCCTCGTCTTAACGGCGGACAGTCAAGTGCTAATGTGTAAAAATGCACTCCGTCTTTTTCGGTAATGTCGGGGATAATCTCGATAAACTTGCCATGGCCGCGCTCTTTGATTCCGTCGTGCATGTTCTTAAGCATGCGACAGTAACGCGAAGTGAGCTTAAATTTGATCGAAAAGAAAAACAACGAACCACAACCGAACAATATGCCAAGTGCGCATGACGTGACAAGAAACGGAATGTAATATGTTCTGTCACGATTGACAACAACATCCACTACGTTGATCGTTATCATTGCCGCGAGTGCGCCTATATATATGCCGAGTGCAATAAACCAATATATCCACAAACGCTTCTTTATAGCGAATGCTTCTTTTTTTTCTTTTTCGGAAAATACCGCGGTCAATTTGTTAGTCCTCGCCTATTTTTTCTTGTGTCTGTGTCCGTGCCGAGCACGATCAAAACCGCTTATATCGAAACCGATATACTGAATTAGTA